>CBDTVT010000030.1:0-22707 GCA_965364275.1 uncultured Eudoraea sp.
CAAGCCTGTCACTTTTGATGTTTCTGTTTATGGAAGTAAAGCAACAGCCACTTTAAAAGTAGACAGAGCCCAATATGATGTTAAGTATGGCTCAGGAAGTTTCTTTGATGACCTGGGTGATAAAACAATTTATGATGAATTTGATTTGGTAGTGGATCTGGAATTCTAGTTCATGTTCCCCTTTTATTAAATCCTGAATATGCTAAATAATATTCAGGATTTTTTTTTGATAAAATCGAAAATAGAAATCTACATTTTCAGGTAAATAATATAAGTTCCTTTCCTTACTACACAGCTAATAAATACAATATTTTTTAAGTCATATTTTAGTAAAAAAATCAGTTAAATTAGATGTAAAGCTATATTTTTAAACAAAAATTAAAAATGACATCAAAAGCAATATCTCGCTTGGTCTTTTCAATGGTTTTTGTGCTATTTCTTTTCAGCAGTTGCAGTTCTGAGCTTAAATATTCCATAAAAACAATCTTGAATCCTTACAAAATCTCGCCATTAACAGCTGTATTAAATATTGAAGTAGAAAAACCCTGCAATGTTACTATTAAAGTTTTAGGTAAGACTCCTGTTGAGCAAACTTTTGAACTTAACGCCACCAAGTTAGAGATCCCAGTGATAGGTCTATACCCTAATACATTAAATAGCGTTATTGTTACCTTAGAATACGAAGGTGGACAAGTAATAGATACTATAAAAATAAAAACAGGGAATACACCAACTCATTTTCCCAGGATAACCATAAACAAGCTAAATCGAAACGAAATGGAACCAGGCATACACGCTTGTGACATTCATTTTGCTAACAATGGCAAATTCAATTCGGGGCCTTTAATTTTTGACGACCAGGGCCAGGTGCGGTGGTATTTGGATTTAAGTTTTGCCGGTAAAATGGTTAGTCCATTTCAACGACTTAAGGATGGAACAATATTAATGGTAAGCAGGCATGTTATTTATGAATTTGATATGTTAGGTAAACCATTAAAAGAAACTAAAATAAGTACAAATTATGGTATGCACCATGACGTACTGGAATTACCTAATGGAAACTTACTAATATGTGTTGGTAAAAGAAATAATTTTATAAAATTAGATAATAAGCTTGTTGCCTCAGACAGTGATCATATTATAGAATTTGACAGAAAAAAATCCAAAATTGTCAGAGAATGGGATTTAGCCAAACATTTAGATGTTAGTAGAAATGATTTGAACTTTTTTAGACCTCGGGATTGGCTCCACATGAATGGTCTGGCTTTTGATCAGAGAGATAACTCAATAATTGTATCTGGAAAAAATCAGGGATTGATAAAAATTTCTTGGAATGATAATCTAGAATGGATTATGGCACCAAAAAAAAGTTGGGGAAAATCTGGCAGAGAAGGTATGGGTTTCGAAACAAAGCCTTATTTATTAACGGCTGTTGATTCTAAAGGAAAACCATATAACAGAGCTGTTCAGGATGGGAGTGAAAGTTCGGAAGAATTTGACTTTCCCTGGGGAATGCATTCCCCATCAATTATGCCCAATGGTAATCTTTTGGTATTTGATAACGGTACCTTTAGATATTTTGAAAATAACATTCATTATTCCCACGCAGTGATCTATAAAATAAATGAAAAAGATAAATCCACCGAGCAGATTTGGCAATATGGTAAAGAAAGAGGGCCGGAATTTTTCTCTCTTATTGTTAGCGATGCAGACTATTTGGCCAATTCAAATAATGTACTGGTTACTTCCGGTTATCTAAAACAAGGAACTAAACTATCTGCTAAAATAGTTGAAGTAGACTATGAAACTGGTAAAGAGGTTTTTGAAGCAACACTAAATTTTAAAAGTGAACATGGTAACAAAAGTGGTTCTTGGGGTCAAACTGATATTTTATATAGATCTGAACGCTTAGAATTGAAGTATTAGGAATCAGTACTATTAATTATAATCACTTTATGCAAGTTTGGATTTTGGATTTATTTTTCCTTTAAATTGATTTGTAATTATGAAATTCCTTTCTATATTTGACTCAATGAATTTTAGAATAGCAAATACTTGGTGGTGGAATAACTTACGTATAAAGTCGTGAGCTAAGCACCATTGTAGTATTACTATACGAAAAGGCTTGTCTATCACGACAAGCCTTTTTGATTTTTCAGAATTACTTAGTATCAAGATCTAAATTTTTGCAGATTATGGCATATGAACTTAAAACATATTATAAAAAAATCCTCGCTGACACTATTACCCCGGTTAGCGTTTATTTAAAAATTCGTGATAAGTTTCCTAATAGTATTCTTCTGGAAAGTAGTGATTACAGGGCAAATGATAATACCTTTTCTTATATCTGTTGTAATCCTATAGCCTCTATCAAGGTGAAGGATGAGCAAATTACTCAGCTATTTCCGGACAAATCTGCTAATGAAATAACTATAAACAGCGAAACCGATGTTGTGGAAATTATACATGGCTTCAGCCAAAAGTTTAAGACCGAATCTAATGGTTTTAAATTTATAAATAATGGATTGTTTGGCTATATGTCTTATGATGCAGTTAGGTACTTTGAAGATATTTCTATCACAAAAAAAGACGGCTCCCTGGATATTCCTGATATTTATTATGCTGTTTACCAAAATATAATAGCCATAAATCATTTTAAAAATGAGGCTTATATATTTGCTCATTGCTATGATTCTGATAATAATATTTCAGAAATTGAACAACTTCTTAATATAAGAAATTTTGCCTCCTATAATTTTAGAAAGGAAGGTAAAGCTTCCTCAAATCTAAATGATGAAGAATATAAAGAACATGTATCTCTGGCTAAAAAGCATTGTAAAAGAGGTGATGTCTTTCAATTAGTCCTTTCACGAAGGTTTTCACAAGGGTTTAAAGGAGATGAATTTAATGTTTACCGAGCCCTTCGCTCTATTAATCCTTCTCCATATCTGTTTTATTTTGACTATGGAGATTTTAAAATCTTTGGTAGTTCACCGGAAGCGCAATTAATTGTCAAAGATGGGAAGGCCGAAATACATCCAATTGCGGGTACTTTCAAAAGAACCGGTAATGATGAAGAAGATGCTTTATTAGCTAAAAAACTAACAGAAGATGTAAAGGAAAATAGCGAGCATGTTATGCTTGTAGACCTGGCCCGTAACGATCTGAGCCGGCATGGGAATATGGTAAAAGTAGAAAACTACAGGGAAGTCCAGTTCTTTTCTCATGTTATTCATCTTGTTTCCAAAGTTACAGGGCAAAAGAAAAAAGAAACACCCACTATGAAAGTAGTCGCTGACACTTTTCCGGCAGGTACCCTGAGCGGGGCACCCAAGCATATGGCTATGCAGCTCATTGAAAAGTATGAGACCACGAACAGAGATTATTACGGTGGGGCTATCGGATTTATGGATTTTGACGGAGATTTTAATCACGCTATTATGATCCGGACCTTCTTAAGTAAGAATCACCAACTTCATTACCAGGCAGGAGCGGGCTTAGTAGCTGCCTCTGAACCGGAAAAGGAGTTACAGGAAACTTACAATAAATTGGGAGCTCTTAACAAAGCTCTGGAAATTGCAGAAACTATCTGAAAAAGGACAATAAATAAGCGATGAATAAAATACTGGTAATAGATAATTACGATAGCTTCACTTATAACCTGGTACATTATCTGGAGGATTTGGGTTGCGAAGTTGTGGTTAAACGGAATGACCAACTAAAATTGGAAGAAGTTGATGATTTTGAGAAAATAGTACTTTCGCCGGGTCCTGGAATCCCTGATGAAGCCGGACTTCTTAAAGAAATAATTGCCAAATATGCCCCAACTAAAAGCATATTTGGAGTTTGTCTGGGCCAGCAGGCTATAGGCGAAGTTTTTGGTGGTAAGTTGATAAATTTGGACGAAGTTTATCATGGGGTCGCTACAAAAATAATCCTTGAAAATGATGAGCCTTTATTTGAAGGCTTGCCAAGGGAAATTGTGGTAGGCAGATATCATTCATGGGTTGTTGATCCTCACCTTCCGGACGTTCTTGAAGCTACTTCATTTGATGAAAATGGCCAGCTGATGTCAATAAGGCACAAAACTTATGATGTTTGTGCTGTTCAATTTCATCCAGAATCTGTACTCACTCCGCAAGGCAAGCAAATTATTAAAAATTGGCTTATGGATTAATTAAACAGTTTGTGATTCCTTAATAAATTTAAAACAAATGAAAGCGATTCTAAATAAATTGATCAATCATGACATCCTCTCCAAAGAAGATGCAAAGCAGGTATTGGTTAATATTGCCAAAGGAACTTATAACAATAGTCAAATTGCTGCATTTCTTACAGTATACATGATGCGAAGCATTACGATTGAAGAATTAGAGGGATTTCGGGATGCATTGTTGGAACTATGTCTGGCCATTGATCTATCTGAATACAATCCAATTGATCTTTGCGGAACAGGAGGTGATGGCAAGGATACTTTTAATATTTCTACTCTGGCTTCCTTTGTTACAGCAGGAGCTGGTCTTAAGGTAACTAAACATGGTAATTATGGGGTATCTTCTACATGTGGGAGCAGTAATGTCATGGAATTTTTAGGTGTGAAATTCAGCAATGATCCTGACTTTCTTAGAAAATCAATAGACGAAGCCGGGATATGTGTACTACATGCCCCTTTGTTTCATCCCGCAATGAAAAATGTGGCGCCTATTCGACGTGAACTTGCAGTCAAAACTTTTTTTAATATGCTTGGACCAATGGTCAATCCCGCCTTTCCTAAAAATCAAATAGTTGGCGTTTTTAATTTAGAATTAGCAAGAATGTATGGGTATCTCTATCAGAATACCGATAAAAAATACACAGTTCTCCATGCTCTTGATGGATATGATGAGATTTCATTGACGGGGAGTACCAAAACTATTACAAATAGTACCGAGGGTATTTTAAATCCTTCAGATTTTGGAGTGGAAATTATAAAGGAAAGTGAAATAGCAGGAGGTGAAAGCATTGACAAATCTGCCCAAATATTCATGGATATATTGCAGGGTAAAGGCACGGAAGCTCAAAACAATGTTGTCTGCGCAAATGCCGGAGTGGCTATCGCCACAGTTTTGGATATTAGTCCAAAACAAGGTTTTGAAAAAGCGAAAGAATCTCTCCTTAACAGAAATGCCCTAAATGCCCTAAAAAAATTACAGCAATTAAGTGCGTGATGGATATACTGGAAAAAATAGTAGTTGATAAGAAAAGGGAATTACAGTTTAAAAAAACTGTAATCCCTCTTAAGCAATTAGAGGCTTCATTCCTCTTCCAAAGGGAACCCGTATCCTTGGCTAATGCATTGCGAAAAAGTAAAACAGGGATTATTGCAGAGCACAAAAGAAGATCACCTTCTAAATCTGTGATCAATCAAAATTCAAGTGTACAGGATATTGCATTAGGATACATGAATGCAGGGGCTTGTGGCATGTCGGTTTTAACGGACGCCAAATATTTTGGAGGGTCTCTTGATGATTTAATAATAGCCAGAGCCGCTGTTGATTTTCCACTGTTAAGAAAGGAATTTATCATAGACGAATACCAAATCATAGAAGCCCGTGCTTACGGGGCCGATACTATTTTACTTATTGCCGCTATTTTGACAAGAAAACAAATAAAGGTTTTATCAGAATTAGCAAAAAGTTTAGGTTTGGATGTTTTACTGGAAGTTCATAATGAAGAAGAGTTAGTTAAATCAATGATGCCCAGTTTAGATATGTTAGGAGTAAATAATCGTAACCTAAAAACCTTTGAAGTAAGCCTGGAAACCAGCGCTGTACTCTCACAACAAATTCCTGATGAATTTATCAAGGTCTCCGAAAGTGGTATTAGCACTATTACTGCTATTAAAACACTAAGAGAATTTGGATATAAGGGTTTCCTCGTTGGAGAAAACTTTATGAAGACAACGAATCCGGGGGAGAGTGCCAGGGAATTTATAAACCAAATGGCGACATGAAACTAAAGATCTGTGGCATGAAGCATAATATTGAGGAGGTGGCAGCTTTGCAGCCAGATTACCTCGGGTTTATCTTCTGGAAGCCTTCCCAACGTTTTTTTGATGGGTCTATTCCTAAATTGCATAGGACGACTGGCAAAGTTGGAGTTTTCGTTGATGCCAATATTGATGAAATTTTAAATCGCACCAATACATATGGGTTAAATGCCATACAATTACATGGAAATGAATCCCCTGAATTCTGTACTAAACTAAAAGAGCAAATTGAAGACCAAAATATTAAGATTGACATTCTTAAGGTATTTAGTATAAAAGACAGCTTTGATTTCTCACAACTTAGTCCATATGAGAAATCATCGGATTTCTTTTTATTCGACACAAAGGGTAAGTTGCCCGGCGGCAATGGATATCAATTTAATTGGAAAGTCCTAAAGGGGTATCCATCAAAAAAACCCTATTTCCTAAGTGGCGGAATAGGTCTCGAGGAACTTGATAATGTTTTAGAATTTCTTCAAAAAGAAGAATCCAAATATTGCCATGCCATTGATGTCAATAGTAAATTTGAAATATCTCCCGGCCTAAAGGATATAGATAAATTAAAGAAATTTAAGAATCGGTTGTTTGAAACCAACTCATAAAAAATATAAGAATATGACTTATCATGCCGATGAAAAAGGCTATTACGGGCAGTTTGGTGGGGCATTTATACCAGAAATGTTATACCCTAATACTGAAGAACTCAGGCAAAACTACCTTCAGATTATGGAAGAACCATCTTTTATTAAAGAATTCCGTGCTTTATTAAAAGATTATGTAGGAAGGCCCACACCTCTCTATTTTGCCAAACGCCTTTCGGATAAATATAAAACAAAAATTTATCTGAAAAGGGAAGATTTATGCCATACAGGTGCCCATAAGGTCAATAATACCATTGGGCAAATTTTAATGGCCAAAAGATTGGGTAAGACACGAATCATCGCAGAAACAGGAGCCGGACAGCACGGAGTGGCCACTGCTACAGTTTGTGCACTTATGGGCATTGAGTGTGTGGTCTATATGGGTGAAATAGATATTGTACGTCAAGCACCTAATGTGGCCAGAATGAAAATGTTAGGAGCAGAAGTAAGGCCGGCCCTATCGGGTAGCAGAACGCTCAAGGATGCTACGAATGAGGCTATACGCGACTGGATAAATAATCCGGTAAACACCCATTATATTATAGGCTCCGTTGTTGGTCCGCATCCCTACCCTGATATGGTAGCCAGATTTCAATCAGTAATTTCAGAGGAAATACAGTCTCAGTTGCTAGAAAAAGAAGGTACTCCGAACCCTGATTATGTTGTGGCTTGCGTGGGTGGTGGAAGCAACGCCGCTGGCGCTTATTATCATTATCTGGATAATGAAGATGTTGGTATTATTGCTGTAGAAGCAGCGGGAAAAGGTATTCATTCGGGAGAAAGTGCAGCAACTTCTGCTCTGGGAAAGGTTGGTATTATTCACGGCAGTAAAACGCTACTAATGCAAACTCAAGACGGTCAGATAACTGAACCATATTCTATTTCTGCCGGCCTGGATTACCCGGGCGTAGGTCCTATGCATGCCCATCTATACACCTCCGGGAGGGGTGAATTTATTTCTATTACCGATGACGAAGCTATGACAGCAGGATTAGTAGTATCTCAATTAGAAGGCATTATACCAGCTATAGAGACATCACACGCCTTCGCCATATTTGACCATAGAAAGTTTGAGCAAGACGATATTGTTGTTATAAACCTATCAGGCCGAGGTGATAAAGATTTACAGACCTATATAGATTATTTCAAATTATAATTGGTTTCCATATAATGAAGAACAGAATACAAAAAAAGCTGGGAGAAGACAAAAAGCTTCTTTCCATATACTTCTCTGCCGGTTATCCCAATCTAAATGATACGGTTTCTATTATACAGGATTTGGAAAAAAACGGTGTTGATATTATAGAAATAGGCTTGCCATTCAGTGATCCTTTGGCAGATGGGCCTACAATTCAGAAAAGTTCCACAATAGCGTTAAAAAATGGCATGGGAACAGAGTTACTGTTTAATCAATTAAAAGATATAAGAAAAACCGTTTCAATTCCCTTGATCATTATGGGGTATTTTAATCCTGTTTTGCAATACGGAGTAGAAAACTTCTGCAAAAAATGTCGGGAAATTGGTATAGATGGTCTTATCCTTCCGGATTTACCTCTGGACGTATACAAGGAAGAATATGAGCCTATCTTTAAGAAATATAACTTAATTAATATTTTTTTAATTACTCCGCAAACAAGTGAATCCCGAATTTCACAAATAGACGACGCTTCAGAGGGATTTATTTACATGGTAAGTTCAGCAAGTACCACTGGAGCTAAACAAGGATTGGGAGAAGAGCAGGAAGCTTATTTTGAGCGAATTGCCGGGATGAATCTTAAAAACCCGCAAATTGTAGGTTTTGGTATTAGTAATGCCCGAACATTTGAGCAGGCTACAAAGACTGCCAAGGGCGCTATAATTGGTTCTGCTTTTATAAAAATGCTGTCAAATAAGGGTAAGACTGGAATTTCAGAATTTATTAAAACCATTAAACCTCTGTCATGAGTATAATTAACAATTGGAAAATTGTAATCTTGTTATGTCTAACCTTAGGGTTGGCTCCTTTTTTCCCGGAACCCCATTTTTGGGGTAAATTAAAATGGGTTTTTGGAGGAGGTATTGGCATGAAACCTATGGATTGGTTTGATCTTGTTTTACATGGATTTCCATTTATACTTTTATTTCGCTTGCTTATTTTAAAGCTTAAGCATTTGCTCAACTCATAGAAATCCCTACTTTTAAATCTATATCAATTCACATAACTATATGAAAAAATTAATAGCCTCATTATTTCTTCTCATTTTTTGGAGTAATAACGCGCAAGACCTTGAATTAAAATCACAAGTAAGGCATACTATTGATGAACTTCGAGAATTTATTGCAATCCCTAATGATGCTTTAGATCATTCAGATATCAACAGAAATCTTTCATGGCTCACCAAAAAATTTAATGAAAGGGGGTTCAATTCATCTGTACTCCCCACTGAAGGAGAGTCGCTTTTTTTTGCAGCCCTCCCCATGGAAGATGACAAACCAACCATTCTCTTTTATATGCATTTCGATGGACAGTCTGTTGATCCTTCCAAGTGGGATCAACCAGATCCTTATAAAGTAGTGCTTAAAACAAAGGATAATGATGAGTGGAAAACACTTTCATTTGATGATCTTAAGGAGGACATTAATTATGATTGGCGCTTATTTGGCCGTTCCACTTCAGACGATAAAGGGCCAATTGTTATGTTCCTGAACACAATAGATCTTTTGAAGGAAAATAATGTAAAAATTCCTTTTAATATAAAAGTAATATTAGATGGGGAGGAAGAGAAAAGCAGTGCCCCTTTGCCAAAAGCCGTAAAAGAATATAGAGAATTGTTAAAAGCAGATTTTCTGATCATTTCAGATGGTCCTGTCCATTCTTCCGGTAAACCAACAATTGCATATGGTACCAGAGGAATAACGACTTTAACGCTAACTACCTACGGTCCAATTTTCCCACAGCACAGTGGTCATTATGGCAATTATGCTCCAAATCCCGGGTTTCAATTGGCCCAGGTACTTGCCAGCATGAAAGACAAAAACGGAAAAGTCCTTATTGATGGCTACTATGACGGTATTAGCCTTGATGAATCAACACTAAATATTCTCCAAAGTGTACCGGATGATGCTAAGGAAATAAACGCCCATCTTGCCATTAAACAACCGGAACAGGTTGGTACATTTTATCAGGAAGCACTACAATATCCTTCATTAAATATTCGGGGACTATCTTCGGGATGGGTTGGTGAAAAAGCTAGGACGATCGTCCCTGCAAGTGCCACTGCTGAAATAGACATTCGCCTTGTACCGGAATCCGATGGTAATCGGCTGAAAAACCTTGTCAAGAAACATGTCGAAAATAAAGGGTTTTATGTTATGGCCGAAGTCCCGGATAGGAACCAAAGAATGAAACACAATAAAATCATCACTATTACCGAGGGCACAGTTACGGATGCATTCAGAACAGATTTGGACAATCCATACGGTATTTATCTGGCAGATACATTTAAAAAAACATTCTCAGAGGATGTAGTACAAATCAGAATTATGGGCGGTACTGTCCCAATTGCTCCATTTATTAACGAACTTAAGATTCCTGCCTTTCTCGTTCCTCTTGTGAATCCGGACAACAATCAACACAGCCCTAATGAAAATTTAAAAATTGGTCAGATTGCATATGGTATTCAGGTGTTTTATGGAATTATGAGCAACAAAATAGAATAAAAAGATTATCAGTCTTTTTTGAGTTAAGAATCTTCAAAGTGCTTTAAACTATATTAAAAACCAGTTCCAAGCGATGGTTATGCAGAATTTCTACTGGCGTTTATATTGCCGTACAAGGAACGCGTAACTATTTTTTCGTAAAGTGCTTTATAATCAGAATTCTCGCTAATTTGATGCAGGGCATATTGTTGAATTACCAATAAGGGCAGTACAATATTTTCCCTGATTTTAATTGATTCTCTTGAAACAGCTTCGTTTTCCATAAGTATTTCCGAATTGCTGATAAGCAATAACATCTGTTTTGACAACAGATATTCATCATGCAGGATATTCCAGAAATCGCCATATTCCTTATCATCCTTCATATAACTTGTGAGCTCAAAATAACACTTAGACAAAGACATCATACTGTTAAGCATTAAAGTTTCAAAGAAGGGTACTTCCTTGAATAATCTCTTTATTTCTCTGAGCCTTCCTTCATCTTTCAGTTTTTTAATAGCCGTACCTATACCAAAATACCCGGGTACATTTTGTTTGAGTTGGCTCCATGACCCTACAAAAGATATTGCTCTTAGATCCGTGAGTTCTAATTTTGCTTTTTGGCCCCTCTTACCGGGCCTGCTACCAATATTAGCCTTGGTATAATATTTTAATGTACTCCTGTTTTCGAGATAGGAAATAAACATTTCATGCTGCTTAAGCTCGTCGTATTTGTCGAAACTAAGATCAGAGAGTTCTTCCAACAACTTTCGTGATTCCCTGGAGATCACATTTTCTTTTCCAAAGAGGTTATTGGATAATCCTGCAGTTAATAACTGTTCTGAATTGTGCATGAATTGCTCCTTGGTGCCGTACGTACTTGTTATGGTCTGGCCCTGAATGGTTAATTGTATTTCATTATTGGCTATATCCTTAGTTTGTGCGGCATAAAAGCGATGAGTTTTTCCACCCCCGCGTGCCGGTGGTCCTCCCCTGCCGTCAAAAAATATTGGATCCACGCCGTTCTTAGAACAAACTTTGGACAAAACTTCCTTGGTTTTTAAAATAGACCAATTGGCTTTTAAATAACCTCCATCTTTTGTTCCATCCGAGAATCCGAGCATCATGGTCTGCTTACTTCCTCGCTGTTCGAGATGTGAACGGTAGTCAGGTAAATCAAATAAGTATTGCATGGTGGCCTCGGCAGTATCCATTCCGTTCATTGTTTCAAAAAGCGGAACGATATCAAAAGTAATTTTATCCTTCTCCCAACCGCACCATCTGAAAAGCCCGTAAACAAAAAGAACCGAATAAATATCCTCTGAGTTACTTATAATATATCGGTTACAACCTTCTTCACCGTTTTTATTCTGAATATCTTTTAAGTGGGAGATATTTGCAATCGTGTCTTTTACAATTTCATCATTGAAATCATTAGGGTCCAATTTCAACTTTTCATTGAGAAGTATATTCGTTAATTTATTTTCTTCAAGTTCATCAAGGCTTTCCTTAATGTAACCATTGGTCTTAAGAACCGTTTCAACTACCAGTCTGTGTTTACTGTGGTCCTGGCGAATATCCAGAGTAGCAAAATGTGTCTTGAAAATTTTTACCTTGTCAATGAGATCATCCAATTGTTTCAGGTAAAGCGAATTGTACTTGTCTATCAATATTTCTCGTACGGTAAGTAATGGCCCAATAATATCATCATAGCTTACTACTTTTTTGGGGTCGAACATAGAGACATAAAGCCTATCCCTTAAATCATTCAGGTCAGGGCGAAGGTCTTTAAAAGTAAGTTTTTTACGAAGAATTTTGAGGTCGTTATAGTAACATTTCATTAGATTAATACGGAGTTCATCTGCCACATCCTTAGTAATATCGGCCGTTACAAATGGATTCCCGTCTCTGTCACCTCCAGGCCAAAATCCAAGTTTTATAATATTATAATTGTCAAATTCATCATTCTCAATATTACTTTTAATATAAGCGAATAAATCTCCTACAGCGGCATAGTAAACATTTCTAAGAATGTAAATAATATTTTTTGCTTCATCCAGTGGTGTAGGTTTCTTTAAATTTATTAAAGAAGTGAGCCCTAACTGTTGAAGAACAACATCAATATCATTAATCTTATCTTCAAGAATTAGTGATTTTAATTTTTCAATGATATCAAGTACAGCCGGGGTATAGAACTGAGTCGGATGAGCAGTTAAAACAATACGCGCACTGAAAGTTGATAATTTCTTCGCACTCTTTTCCCAGCTCTTATTTTTATCAACCAATTGAAAATAATCTTTTATGGATAAAGAGCTTGAATGTTCATGTAGCTTTGGAAAAGCGGCGTCTTCCACACTATCATACAATACAACCTGCCGCTCAACATATTGAATAATACTGAACATAAAATCAATTCTTTCTTGTTCAGTATTAATATTTGCGAAGTTCTGGAAAAAAAAATCCAAAATTTGTTGTGGATTTTTCCCAGATTTCAATCCTTTTTCACATTGATCGAATAAAAGAGGAATGAGCATCCCCACATTTTCGATACCCTGATACGGCAAATTTAAAAACAAGCTGTTATAAACGTAGAACTTATTTTTTACCGATTTTTTAAATTCCTCTAATCTATCTGTCTTATGCATAAATTTCCTTAACTATTCAATTGAATCCTCTTAATTGTCGTACCTAAATATTGGTTTTAAATCTCTAAATATCCGCATTATAATATAATCTTTAGACAGATAAGTGGCAAATCACAAAATATTTTGTCTTCATAAAAAAACAAACATATATCTCAAGCTAAATCCCGATTTGAAAAACAAACATTACAGATTTAAAACATAGCCATACAAAAATATTTTATTTCTAATCTACTTAGATTATTCAACTTATCTAACCGGCAAGAATTTAGTGCTCAAAAAAAGTACGGTATTGATCTACTCTGAATTGCAAAGTTGTATACGCAGGATTCAATGCCTTTATCTTTTTATAAGATACAAAACTACCTATAGCCCTATTAGCAGAACCGGAAGGCGCTGTTAAGGATACCGTTCTGATGGTTCTTTTAAACTTCCCAGAAAGCGTAAACTCATGTACGCGAGGAATTTCTTCAGAAATTGGCTCTAAGCTTAAACCATGCCCCTTAATATGTTTTCTAAAAAAATATTCCGGTCCATTTTTGCTATTTCCTCCGGTAAACAATAGCCATTCTACCTTGTTGTATTTATGTAAATAAGCAATAAGGTTTCTAAGGGTAACATTCTTCATTCCCAAATCGGATGCATCTACTTTTATACGCTGTGCACTTTGAACAATATCACATATTCCTATTTTATGTTCTCTTAAAAAATCCATCCGCTGTTTTACGGCCTCACTGGTCGTTTCGTACTTTAAATTCAATCCAAAAATTTGATTCAAAATAGGCCATAACTGCCCATCCCTGCTACCATAACAAAAATCTACATCCCCTTCTCTTAAATCGCCAGTCGTAAATCTGGGCGGTGGTAGCGTACCCACAATGAGTTTTGTGGCATTATCAAATAAAAAAGGTTGATAAGGGTGGGTATGTAAAAACAATTTGAATTCTAATTTTCGCTGATTTTTTAATAATCTCTCAAAGTTATAAAGATAGTATTTTGCAAAAAGGCAAAACGGCAGATTGCTTTTTAATGCTAAATTTCGTACTTTAAGTGAAATATATAGTACTTATGGGTAAAGGGGATATAAAAACCAAAAGAGGTAAGATTTCCAATAAATCGTATGGAGTTCGAAGACCGAAAAAGTCAAAGGCAAAAGTGGTGGTTGTAAAGAAAAAAAAGACTAAGAGCAAAAAATCCTAGTCCACAACAAACTGCAGACCAACTTCTCCTTCCTCATTTACACTTAGCTTATAGGTGTAAAAACCGATTGGAAGTTCCGTTTCGCCAACAAAATCAATAGGCTGAAGTACATAGACGTCCTCCCCGGATTTGATTTCAACAAAGGCATATTGATAAGCCATCTCATATACCAAATAATTTGAATAATCGCCAGGTGCTACATTTGTATACATTTCCTCATTAGTACCTACCTGAACCTCATCAAAATTGATATTACTATCATTAGTGATGCGGATATTGACTGTATCTAGATCATCATCCTTGTCTGTGCAGCTAAATGTAAATACTAAAAAGGTTAGAAGAACAAAACTAATATTTTTCATAGCAAGTTGTTTATTAATGGAACTTCATAATATAAACGCTTGCTTCCGCAAATTATTCTATCGAATAAAAACTGGTTGATTTTCTTTTATAGTATGCTCTTTACTGTAGATATATTCATCCAGGTTAAATCCCCTGATGTCTTCAAGAGTTATTGCATCCGTATCCATTATATAACGTACCATAGAACCCCGGGCTTTTTTAGCGAAGAAACTAATTACTTTGAGCTTGTCGTTTTTCCAATCCTTAAATACAGGAGTAATTACATGGGTTTTTAATTTTTTTTCATCCACAGCACCAAAATACTCATTACTGGCAAGGTTAATAAAAAGCTCTCCTTCTTCCAATTCATCGTTTAAAAAGCCAGTCACACTCTGTTTCCAGAAGTCATAAAGATTCTTTTTTCGACCAATTTTTAATTGTGTTCCCATCTCCAAACGATAGGGCTGAATAAGATCAAGAGGTTTTAAAACGCCATATAAACCTGAAAGGATTCGAAGTGTGTCCTGCAACTTTTCCAATTTATTCTCAGAAATACTATATGCATCTAATCCCTGATAAACATCCCCATTGAAAGCATATATAGCAGGACGGGCATTTTTCGGGGTGAATGGCAGTGAAAATTTTTGGTTGCGTTCCCAGTTTAATTCAGCCAGGTCATTTGAAATACTCATTAATTTGGATAGGGACTTGGGATTTTTCTTTACCAATACCTTAATTAGTTTTTCCGACTGCTCAAGAAACTCCGGTTGTGTATATTTTACCGTGGGTATAGGTCGTTCAAAATCTAGCGACTTGGCGGGAGAAAGCACAATCTTCATATTTGAATAATTTTAAGATAAAAGTAAAGAGGATTTTTGTGAATTCCTTTATAAGAATGAAAAGACTTATCAATACCCCTATCAACGAAATTTATTGCTATTGAGAATGCCGGGAATAATGCCTCCACTTATCAATGCAATTGGCCATATCATCGGGCAATTCACTATCAAAACGCATCTTTTTACCACTTACCGGATGTACAAATCCAAGGGTTTTAGCATGCAAAGCCTGTCTTGGCAGAATTTTAAAAGCATTTTCTACAAACTGTTTGTATTTGGTAAAAGTAGTTCCCTTTAATATTTTAGCACCCCCATAGCGTTCATCATTAAAAATAGTATGGCCTATATATTTCATGTGTACCCGAATCTGGTGTGTCCTTCCAGTCTCCAGTTTGCAAGAAACCAGAGTTACGTATCCCAAACGTTCTAAAACTTTATAATGTGTAATTGCAGCTTTTCCCTTATCACCCTCAGGAAAAACTTGCATTTGAAGTCGGTTTTTTGGATTACGGTCAATATGCCCTTCGATGGTGCCTTCGTCCGCATCTATATTTCCCCAAACCAATGCCACATATTCTCTCTCGCTGGTTTTATCAAAAAATTGTTTCGCCAAATGAGTCATGGCCATTTCTGTTTTGGCAATTACCAATAATCCTGAAGTATCTTTGTCGATGCGATGAACCAGACCTGGCCTTTCGTCAGAATTTACAGGTAAGCCTTTTATGTGATGTAATAAGGCATTAATTAATGTGCCAGAATAATTACCATGCCCGGGATGTACTACCATTCCGGCAGGTTTGTTTACAACCAGAAGGCTTTCATCTTCATAGACGATATTCAAAGGGATATCTTCTGGAGTTAACAAAAACTCATAAGGTGGGTGTTCAAAAAACACCTTAACCTCATCCCCTGCTTTTACTTTGTAGTTTTGTTTTACAACAGATTCGTTAACCCAAATATGGCCTTCCTTTGCCGCTAACTGAATTTTATTCCGAGTTGCATTTTCAATAAAATTCATTAAATATTTATCTACACGCAAGGGTTCCTGCCCTTTGGAAGCAATGAAATTATAATGCTCGTAAAGCTCATCCTCTTCAGGGTCTGAAGTGTTGTTAAGTGCCATTTCTTATTCCGAATCGGCTTTGACCTGAGCCTGGCCAGTTATTGTTCCGTTTCCGCAGACCAGTTCAATTTTTGAAGTTTTTGGTATTTTCTCGCCTGGATTGATAGTCTTACCCTTGTACCTAATATAATATACCATATCCTTTCCCAACTCATCAATATAAGTGACACGTTCAATATCTAATCCAACGGCCCGGAGCATAGACCCTGCATTGCGTTGAGTAACCTGAATAATATTTGGTACTGTTACTTTTTTATAACCGGAAGGATTAACCGTAATATATATTTTTCTATTTTCCTTTACCTTATTCCCTGCAGGAGGATCCTGTTCAATTATAGAAAACCTGGGATATTCAGGATTAAAATTGGCTGAATCCAATACTTCATATCGCAAATTCGCGTCCTCTATTACACCTCTCATTTCCATAACAGATAACTTTGATAAATCCGGGACCTCAACAAATTCTCCATGCTTTGTTGATTTATTTAACCATTGCAAGGCTAATATGGATAAAACAACTATCACTAAAAAAGCAAGTCCTATATTGAACAGAAAAACTTTACTTCTAAGAAAATTCCAAAAATTCTTCATTACTTTTTTTTATATATGGCACAAATATAGGAAACCCTATCATTTTTTATTTACGTTAAAATCGTGATATTTGTCTAAACAGGTTAATAGCTTATATATATAACATTACATGAAAAAGAATATTGCCATTATCATGGGGGGCTATTCCAGTGAGTATAAGATCTCAATTAAGAGTGGTAATGTGGTTTATAAATATTTAGACAAGGAAATATTTAATGCATATCGTATTGTAATTTCCAAAGAAAAATGGGTTTACCTGGATAAAGACGAAAATGAAACAATCGTAAACAGGCACGATTTTTCGATAAAGATTCAGAATCGCATTCTCACATTCGATTGCGTATTTAATGCAATTCATGGTTCCCCGGGGGAAGATGGATTGATGCAGGCCTATTTTGCCCTTTTAGAAATTCCTCAAACTTCATGCAGTCATTATCAGGCAGCCCTGACATTTAATAAAAGAGATTTACTAAGTACACTTAAACCTTATGGTATTAAGGCAGCAAATTCTTACTACCTGAATTTGGGCGATACTATTGATCATCTGGCTATTATCGGAAAAGTTGGCCTTCCTTGCTTTGTAAAAGCTAACAAAGCTGGAAGTAGTTTTGGAATCTCCAAAGTTTATGAGAAAATAGATTTACAAGCAGCAATTGACAAGGCATTTCTGGAGGACGATGAGATTATTATTGAATCTTTTCTCAACGGTAAAGAAGTTTCTGTTGGTGTCATAATCTTTAAAGGCCAAACCATGGTTTTGCCTTTAACTGAAATTATAACAGATAATGATTTTTTTGATTATGAAGCAAAATATGAGGGAAAATCAGAAGAAATCACCCCTGCCCGTTTAACCCAAACTCAGGAAGAAAACATAAGATATCAGGCCATAAAAGCTTATGAAGTTTTAAAAATGAAAGGTTTTTCAAGAAGCGAATTTATTTTTATCGGCAACGAGCCTTATATGCTGGAAATGAATACATCTCCCGGCTTAACAGAAGAGAGTATATTACCCCAACAGGCACAAATAGCTGGTATTAGTTTACCGGAACTTTTTGAAAATGCCATAAATGAAGCATTGAAGTAAATTGAGTACATTTAACTTATAAACTAAGAATCCTAATGAAGCGCGCTATTTTTCCAGGTTCTTTTGACCCTATAACATTGGGCCATTCCGATATTATTGAAAGGGGAATAAGCCTCTTTGATGAACTGATTATTGCAATTGGAATAAATGCTGAAAAAAAATATATGTTCTCTCTAGAAGAACGGATGAAATTTATTTCAGAGGCTTTTAAAGACGAGCCAAAAGTCAAAATTATGACTTATGAAGGCCTGACAATAGATTTTTGTAAGAAAGTAAAGGCAACATATATTCTTCGCGGGCTCCGAAACCCGGGAGATTTTGAGTTTGAAAAGGCTATTGCACATACCAACAGAAAGCTTTCAGAAATTGAGACAGTTTTTCTACTTACCGCTTCCGGCAAATCATTTATCAGCTCTTCAATTGTAAGAGACGTAATCAGAAATGGAGGGGATTATAGTGTTTTAGTGCCAAAAACTGTTAAATTATCTTGATGTTTGTCGATTAGCCACCTGATTTCTGTTGCTACGGGATTTTTCCTTTTTTTTATTTAATACACGAAATTTCACAAAATATTATATTTTAGTAGGAAATTACTTTCTTTTTGAGTTATTTTATCGTGTACTCCATGTAAAATTGGAGTCACACAACGAGTTTGGACTAGTTCACAACAATCATTGACAAATGATGGAAAATCACATTACTTTAGTAAGAAATTACGGTAGAATGTTGCGTGAAACCAAAACACCTTCTAATGATTACCTTATAAAGCAGTTACCTGTTTCAACGGTATTTGTGGATAAAAAATTCAAAATAATCCATGCTTCAGATAAGTGGATTACCGATTTTGATTTTACCAAAAGAGATGTTATTGGAAAGTCATTACTTGAGCTCTTCAATGACATCAGCAAATCATGGAAAAAAGACCTCACTGGTGTACTAAAAGGCAAAGCCAGGCTAATTGGTGTAGAAAATTTTTATGATACTCAAAAAAATGAAAAGTGGTTTGAGTGGGTAAATGTTCCTTGGTATGATGAGAAGGAAAATATTATTGGCGTCATTATCCAAACAAAGGATATTTCCGAGACCATTTTTGATGATATTAAGCTGGAAAAACTTGAAATTTTACTTAAGGATAAATCCGAAATATCAAAAATTGGAAGTTGGGAGTATGATGCGGTCAATGATAAATTATCATGGTGTAAAATAACCAAAAGAATTCATGAAGTACCTGAGGATTTTGTGCCAGATATTGAAAGTGCCATAAATTTTTATAAGGAAGGTTATAGTAGAAATACAATAGCCATGGCGGTTGATAAAGCTATGACCAAAGGGATAGCCTGGAATGAAACTTCACAATTAATAACAGCAAAAGGAAAAAAAATCTCCGTTATAGCGGCAGGAAAACCTGTTTTTAAAGATGAAAAGTTTTTGGGCCTTATTGGCACATTCAAAGATATTACCGATGAGGTATTAAGTAAAGCGAGAAAGGAAGAACAAGAACGTATTTTCAGTAGTATTTTTAATTCTTCTTATCAGTTTACGGGTATTTTGGATACTGAAGGTACTTTCCTGGAAGTAAACGATACTGCTTTACAATTTTCAGACCTTAAGCAGGAGGATATAATTAATAAAAAGTTTTGGGACGCATACTGGTGGCCAATCCCGGATATGGTAAAAGATGGGCTAAAGCAGGTTATAGCAGCAGCAGCCCAGGGAGAGTTTATGCGGAGTGAGATAGTGGTTCTGGATAAAAATAAACAACCTATTCCTGTAGATTTCAGTTTAAAACCTATTTACAACGAAGAGAACAGAGTAGTATCTCTTTTGGCCGAGGGCCGTATGATCAAAGAAATGGTTGAGGCCAGGCAGAAGCTGAAAATAAGTGAACGGAAATTTAGGTCCTTATATGAGTTGTCTCCAATTGCCTATATACTAAGTGATTTTGAAACCGGGGATATCCTGGATTTTAACAGTTCCTTTGAAACGGCAACAGCCTATAGTAAAGAAGACATGGCAGACTTAAGGTACGCCGATATTATACCAGATTCATCCAAGCATAAATTGATTAATTTCTTAGAGGAAGTAGATTCAAAAGGCACCTATGGTCCTTTTGAACATATGTTTACTAAAAAGGATGGAACGAGTTACCCCGTTTTAATAAGTGGATCCTTGGTGGGAAACAAAAAAGGAAGAAAATTACTTTGGTCAACTGCTCAGGACATCTCGGAAGTAAAGAAAAAAGAAAAACAAATCAACGAAGAGAAAAAACTATTAAAGACATTAATAGATAACTTACCTCTTAATGTCTATATAAAAGATCTGGAATCCAGGAAAATTTTAGTAAATAAATCAGAATTGATTTATTGTGGGTTAAAAGAAGAATCTGAAGTATTAGGCAAAAGTGATAAAGATTTTTACGATGAAAAATCTGCATTAATTTCCAGAGAAGAAGACCTGGATGTCATTAATAGCTTAGATCCAATTTTGGGTAAAGAAACAATAAGTGTGAAAAAAGATGGAAGTTTAACGAAATTTTTAACTTCCAAAATTCCACTTATTGGTCCGGATGGTAAGGCCAATGGTCTGATAGGGATAAGCATGGATATTTCTGATCTTAAACAACAGGAGCAGGAACTTAGAGACCTTATAAATGTTACTTCTATTCAAAACAAACAGTTAATTAATTTTGCACACATTGTATCACATAATTTAAGGTCTCATACTGCAAATTTTTCCATGTTATTGGAGTTTCTGGTTGAGGAAAAAGATGCGAATGAACAGGAGAATATAGTAAGGATGCTCACAGAGGCGTCCGATAACTTATTGGAAACCCTGGACAACCTAAATGAAGTAGTGGCTATTAGTACCAACGTAAATCTAGATAAAAAACCAGTTAATTTAAACGAGAAGATTGCAGCTGCGGAGCAGAATTTAGCGGCATATCTTAAAAAGAACAATGCTAAAATTATAAATAAAATACCCGATGACACTTATATTAAAGTAATACCCGCTTATATTGACAGTATTATTATGAACTTTCTGACCAATGCTGTAAAGTATAAGGATGACAGTCGTGATCCGGTTATTAAATTAACTGTATCCAAAAATGAGAAATATACTATTTTAAGTATAGAAGATAATGGACTTGGTATTGATTTGAATAAATATGGCGAAAAATTATTTGGAATGTACAAAACTTTCCATGATAACTCAGATGCCAGGGGTATTGGGCTATATATTACTAAAAATCAAATTGAGGCCATGAATGGGAAGATTATGGCTTGCAGTGAGGTGGGTAAAGGAACCACATTTAATATATATTTTAATGACAAAAATTAAATCAATAGCCATTATAGATGATGATCCAATAACCGTTTTCGGAATTAAAAGGATGCTTAGTACCTTAAATGTAAGTGAGAATATAAATAGTTATGTAAATGGGAAAGAGGCCATTGATGATTTTAAAAGAATTATAGAAAATAACGAAGAAGTCCCCGAGGTTATATTTTTGGATATAAACATGCCCATAATGGATGGATGGCAATTTCTTGAGGAATTCATAACATTGCCCATTGCACATAAAATAAGAATCAATATTTTAACTTCATCTATAGATCCGGCCGATAGGGAGAATTGGAAATATTATATGGCCAGGACACACCACATCATAGATTACAAAAACAAGCCTATACAAAAGAAGGAAATTGAAGAGATTACGAAGGCGGCTTAAACTATAAGCCAGAATTTTGTTTGATTTTGATAAGGGATTTATCAGAATTTATATGATCAATTGCAATGGATATACTTAATAAAGTAAAACAAAACTAATCTGCAAATAGTGCTTTTATGTTGGTATAAGAATTTTCCAGGGCCTTATGAATTTTCTGTGGCCCTTTCCATTTTACTTTTTCTATACCCTCGCTTTTTTGACCAACTAACTTTCCCTTGTAAGTTGTTTTCATTGCATACCAATGAACTTCCTTGAGCTTGTAGATTCCGTTTCTTTTAAAAATATGGTAAGTAGTTCGCAGAAAGTTTTCAATCTTCAACCCTTTTACCCCAGTTTCCTCCTCAACTTCTCTAAGCGCACATTCTTCAATAGACTCACCTTTTTCAAGTTTTCCTTTGGGCAGATCCCATTTGTCATTTCTATATATAAAAAGAACTTTACCTTTTTTGTTGGTCACCACACCACCACCGGCAATTTCCATCGGAATTTTTTTTGTAAATTTTTTTAAAATTTCCTCGTGGTTAGGATGATAAATAAACGCCCTGCTCATCTTTTTTTTTGCCAATGCATCTATTGCATTATTAATAGCTTCGCCATTCAGCATAAAATACTCACCATCCACGGTATCCGATAGTTTGTTTGTTAAAATCAAAGGGGCATCTTTAACAAAAACTTTATACATTTGTGAAATGGTTTTAGATAAGAACACTGCGGCCAAAACAGCCGAGCTCCTACTGCAAATTAATGCAATTAAGTTGAAACCGGAAAATCCTTTTACTTGGGCCTCCGGATGGAAATCTCCAATTTAT
>CBDTVT010000031.1:0-22657 GCA_965364275.1 uncultured Eudoraea sp.
ACGTTATTTATTTTTAAATATTACTTTATCCCTATAGTTTTAGTAGATTAATTAAAAAACTATGTTATTATTGTGAATGATTCATTGGTTTGCCAAAATTTTTGAAAAATTTTTATTGCGATATGAGATCAGCAAGGGTATTATTTCTATAGACTTCCAGGACGCTGTCACGTACCTGAAGCATTAATTTGTGGACAGCGCATTTATTTTCATCCGGACAGTCGTCGCACTTTTCATAAAAATTAAGACTTACACAAGGAACCATGGCAATTGGCCCTTCCAACACACGAATAACGGTTGTCATAAGAATTTCGTTTGGTTCCTTTATTAGGTAATAACCTCCTCCTTTTCCCTTCTTTGATCCTAAAAAGCCTGTTTTACGTAAAGTGAGTAAAATACTTTCTAAAAACTTTTGAGAAATATTCTCATGACTTGCAATTTCGGAAATCTGAACTGGCTCTCTTTTACTTTGAGATGCCAAATAAGTCAGGGCCTTTAATCCGTATTTTGTCTTTTTAGAAAGCATTATGCGAAGATAGTTAAAATAGGAATATTCCTATGTCTCATATTTTATCCAACGCCTGTTCTATATCACTAATAATATCATCTACGTGCTCCAAACCAACAGAGACTCGCACCATGCCATCAGTTATACCACATTCCAATCTTTCCTCTGCAGACAACTTGCTGTGTGTAGTAGATGCAGGATGCGTAACTATACTCCGGGTATCTCCCAAATTGGCAGATAAAGATAATAAGCCAATGGAATCAAAAAATTTCTTCCCTGCATCAAGCCCGCCTTTTAACTCGAATGCTACTACGCATCCGCCTGCCTTCATCTGCTTTCTGGCAAGCTTGAATTGAGGGTGAGATTTTAAAAACGGATACTTTACCCAATTAACACTTTTATTGCCTTCTAAAAATTCGGCCACCTTTAATGCATTTGCACAATGCCTGTCTACCCTAACTGCCAAAGTTTCAAGACTTTTGGATAGAACCCATGCATTAAATGGAGATAATGCAGGGCCTGTTATTCTTGAATACCGGTAAATTTGATCTATTAAATCTCTTTTACCAACCGTAATACCAGCCAATACCCTACCCTGTCCATCCATGAGTTTAGTGCCGGAATGAATTATCAGATCTGCACCAAACTTTATGGGCTGTTGCAAATAAGGAGAAGCAAAGCAGTTATCGACAATCATTATAAGTTTGTGCTTTTTTGAAAACCTGCCAAGTGCTTCAAGGTCGAGAATATCAACACCTGGATTTGTTGGGGATTCTGCAAAGAGTATTTTGGTTTTTGGTGTAATTAGTTTTTCTAAATTTTCTAATTCCCCAATTTTAAAATAGCTGTGGCCAATATTCCATTTTGGAAAAACCTGAGTGAAAAGGCTATGAGTTGAACCAAAAATACTTCGTGCCGAAATAATATGATCGCCACTGTTTAACAAAGCGGCAAAGGTTGAAAAAACAGCCGACATCCCTGAGGAGAAGGCAAAGCCATCCTCTGCGCCTTCCATTTTACATACTTTTTCTATAAACTCCGATGAATTAGGATTGGAATATCTTGAGTATATATTTCGCTCTTTTTCTTCCGCAAAGGAAGCCCTCATATCTTCACTATCCTCAAAAACAAAACTGGATGTAAGGTACATTGGACTTGAATGTTCCAAAAATTTTGAACGTTCTATTTGTGTACGTATCGCCTCAGTTTCAAATTTTTTATTCTTCATCTTTTTTTATTTGCAGGATTATTCAAAAAACAATCATATTTTTTCTGCAATACGTAAAATATCTCCAAAAACCCCTCGAGCAGTTACGGCAGCACCGGCTCCTGCACCCTGAATTACTAATGGATGTTCGCCATATGACTCGGTATAAATCTCAATAATGGAGTCAGAACCTTTAACCTGCCCCAAGGCACTCTCCCTGGGGACTGATATCAGTTTTACCTCCAGATTTCCTTTCTCTTTCTGTAAATCACCATACAAATCCCCAACATAGCGGAGTACATGATTCGGCTCCTGGTTGTCCTTGATTTTACTAAAAAAATCATCCAGGACTTCAAATCCATTCAAGAATTCCTGCACACTTCCGTTACGGAGAGATATGGGTATAAGATTTTGAATTGAAATATCATCAAATTCATTTTCGAGTTCCAATTCACGAGCTAATATCAGTAACTTTCTACCCACATCGTTACCGGATAAATCCTCTCTTGGATCGGGCTCGGTAAATCCATTTGAAATGGCGTTTCTTAAAATAGTGGAAAAGGAAGTGTCCTCTTCGGAAAAAGTATTAAAAATATAACTTAAAGACCCCGAAAAAACACCTTTAATTCGCGTAATGTTTTCACCAGATAGATGTAAAAGCTTTATTGTATCTATCAAAGGTAATCCTGCCCCTACATTAGTTTCATATAGGTATTGTTTCTGTTTTTTTGCCAACTCATCCCTTATCAATCTGTAGTAGTCAAATCCCAGGGTATTAGCGATTTTATTTGAGGACACCAGATCAAATCCATTTTCAATAAAATCAAAATAATTGGCCACAAAATCCTGGCTTGCAGTATTATCAATGGCAATTAAATTTTCAAGATGATGTATTCTGGCATAATCAAAAATATGATCTATGGTATAAGGAATGCCTTTTTCATTAATTTCCTCCTCCCATTTTTTAGAAATACCATCTTTGCTTAAAAGTAATTTTCTCGAATTTGCCAGCGCAAATACATTTAGATTAATGCTTTTTCTTTCCTCAATTGCCTTCTTCGAAGCCAAAATCTGATCTACTAAAGTGCCCCCTACATTCCCGTGTCCAAAAATTGCCAGATTAATCTTTTTGCTAATTCCAAAAATTTGACCGTGCATTACATTAAGCGCTTTGTAAAGGTCTGATTTCTTAACTACCAGGCTTACATTCTTTCCTGAAATTGTATTATTAAACAATAAGGGAACTATTTGATTCTTGATTAGGGCATTATAAGGTTTGTGAAAAGTGCTTAAATCCTGACCCACTATAGAGATGACTGAAACTTCGCTTACAATAGTAATTGTATTAATATCACGCGATTGAAAATCGCTCTCAAACTCCATTTCCAATGCCCTTTTTGCCAAATGTGCCTTCTCAGAATTAACTACCAATCCTATTCCTCTCTCAGAAGAACCCTGGGAGATTATACTTACACTTATATTATTTTGGCTAAGGGTCCGGAAAATACGCGCATCAATTCCCACTTTCCCTAACAAGCCTCTCCCCTCGAGATTAATTAAAGCTTCATTTTCGATGGCAGATAATGATTTTATTCCTTCTTTGCTAGATTTGGCACTAATAAGTGTACCCTCATTATCATTATTAAAAGTATTGAGTATCCTCAGTGGTATATTCTTTTCGATTAAGGGAATAATAGTCTTTGCGTGTAAAATAGTTGCTCCAAAATTAGCAAGTTCATTTGCCTCACTATAGGACAATTGCTCAATTCTTTGCGCTTCAGAAACAAATTCAGGGTTCGCTGTGAAAATTCCATCAACATGAGTATAATTTTGCAATTCTTCCGCGTCCAAAAAGTTTGCAATAAGAGAAGCAGTATAGTTACTGCCATTACGCCCTAGTGTTGTTGTTTCATTTGTCTCGGTAGAAGCTATAAAACCTGTGATCAATGGCACCTCATCTGGCTTTAATTTCGAAAATTCATGAATTACATTTTCCCTGGATACATCTTCCAGCAATTTGGCATCTCCATAAGAATCATCTGTTTTTATCAGTCGGCGACTATCCAGTAATTTTGCATTGATTCCTTCTCCAATAAGCAATTTTGTGACCAACTTACCTGATATTAGCTCTCCATAAGCCAGAACCTGGTCTTTTATTTTAGCACTATAATCCCCAAGCAAAGTAACTCCTTCAAATAATTTCACCAATTCCAGGAATTCTTCTGAAAGACTTATATTTTTAAAAGTATGTTTCTGATATCTTTCAAAATTTTCAAAATCTTCCCGATAATCTAATCCCTTTGCAGCTTTATTTAATATGGCTTCCAATTGATCTGTGGCTTTTTCACGAGCTGATAAAACCACTGCAATATTTTCTCCATTTTTGACTTTATGGGTTATAATATCCAATACCCTTCCTAAGCCTTCTCCATTGGAAAGCGACTTCCCGCCAAACTTCAAAATTTTTATTCTCTCAGATTTTCCATTAGTATCAAAAACTCCTTTGAGCAATTGCTGCATTTGTTCAAATTCAATCAGAAATGCATCATGACCGTGCAACGATTGAATTTCACCATAAGTAACATTACTTTTAGCCTGAGCCAACTGTTTAAAGGTATCTTTATTCTCATTTGCTGTAAAAAAAAGATCAGAATCTACTCCTATAATGTGAATATTGGTTTTACTGTTTTGAAGATTGATAAATGCATCTTCTCCATTTCTTGTGATATCTATCGTTTTTAATAATTGGTTGGCTAATTTGTAAGCAGAAAGTTGAAACCTTTCATTCAATTTTTTTCCATGATGGGTTAGCCAGCTTTCCACATTAAAAACCTGTAGTTCTTCATTGGTGCTTCTTTGAAACCTTGCTTTAAAAGACTGGGGAGTTCTGTAACACAACATAGCATGCATCCTGGCATCGTGGACCGGTTGCTTAGAATTTATAAGAAATTGTTCCTGAATCTGACAATTGGCAATTAGCCAATCTGTTGACTTCCAATCAGCAGCCACAGGGATCAAATGTTCTGTTAGTAATGGATTTATCGCCGCCATTTCCCAGGCAATTCCGCCTCCTAATGAACCCCCAATAAGAGCGTAAATACGATCTATATTGAGCTCCTTCAATCCTTGAAGAAATATTCTGGCAATATCACCAGCCACAAAATCTTTATAATTGTCAACCACAAATCCGTCATATCCGTTACCGGGGATGTTGAAGGCCAACACAGTATATTTCTTTGTGTCAATACATTTACCTTCTCCAATTAATGAAGCCCACCAACCATCTTGCCCCGCAACATTAGAGTTTCCTGTAAGGGCATGATTTACCACTATAATTGGTGCGGAGTGCAACTCTTCACCAAACAATTGATAGGATAACTCCATATCTTGCACAACGCCACCATAAGTTTTATACTCAGGGATTTCTATTTTTTTAAGTGTTGTATTCAGGTCTTTCATGCAAGCGATGTCAATTAAAGCCGAGTAGATGTGCATCTATTAAGAGTTAAACGCTCCACTCAGCCTATATCAGGTTTGTTTTGATAACTACTATGCCAGAACAGATTTATCAATTGTTGCAAAAGCCTGTTTCAGATCGGCTTTAAGATCATCCAGATTTTCCAATCCTACGGATAAACGTATTAAATCCTTAGTCACTCCTGTTGATTCCTGTGCTGCATCATCTAATTGTTGATGGGTAGTACTAGCCGGATGAATTATCAAAGATTTAGTATCGCCTATATTGGCCAATAAGGAAAAGATTTGGGTTCCGTCAGCTATTTTCTTTGCAGAATCAAATCCTCCTTTAACTCCAAATGTTACTAATCCACTTTGCCCTTTAGGCAAATAAGCCTCTGCCTCTGCAAAATATTTACTGCTTTTAAGACCAGGATAATTGACCCAGGTAACTTCATCCCTATCTTCTAACCATTTAGCCAATTCAAGTGCATTTTCACTATGCCTTTTCATGCGTATCTCAAGGGTTTCGAGGCCTTGAATAATCTGAAAAGCATTAAAAGGACTCAGGCAGGCACCATGATCCCTTAAACCTTCAATTCTCACCTTGGCAATAAATGCAGCCGGTCCCAAGGCATCATGATATACCAAACCGTGATAACCTGCAGAAGGTTCTGTAAATTCAGGAAATTTCCCGTTTGCCCAATCAAAGGTTCCGGCATCTATTACAGCACCACCAAGTGCTGTACCATTGCCATTGATATATTTGGTAAGAGAATGAATTACAATATTGGCTCCATGTTCAATCGGATTTAACAAGGCAGGTGTTGGCACGGTATTATCAACAATAAACGGAATTTTGGCAGCCTTTGCTTCGGCCGATATTGCCTTTAAATCCAATACATCGAGTTTAGGGTTACCTAAAGATTCAACAAAAATTGCGCGTGTATTCTCTTTTACAGCTTTTCCAAAATTGGAAGGGACAGAAGGGTCCACAAAGGTTGTTGTGATCCCAAACCGTGGCAACGTAACACTTAATAAATTATAAGTGCCCCCATATAAGCTATTTGACGCCACAATATGGTCTCCTGCCTTTAACAGAACTAAAAGCGCCGTATTAAGGGCTCCGGTACCAGATGAAGTAACCACAGAGGCAATACCTCCTTCCAGAGCGGCAAGACGCTGTTCCAAAATATCATTGGTAGGATTATTTATCCTGCTGTAAATATTTCCAAACTCCGCTAAAGAAAATAAATTGGCTGCATGTTCCGAATCATTAAAGACATAGGCAGTGCTTTGATAAATTGGCACTGCCCGGGTACCAGCATTTAGAGTTGTGTCATGGCCGGCATGTAATGCATTGGTAGAAAATTTGTGTTCACTCATGATGATTGTTTCTATGTATTCAAAATGAATACTGGTTCTTAATACAAATTGTTTTCAAAACGATCTTTATATCGTCCTTAAATATAAAATACAGTACAATCCAAACCTAAGTGCTACATTGAGCAGTTAGAAAATATTAAAATGTTATTAAGAAAGACAAATTACCTCAGGTAATTCTTTTATGTTATCTGTCACAATTTTCATGTGATAGAATTTAGCACCTTCTTCGCATTAGACACAAAGGGTTGCTAAGGCTTCAAAGGGTCTATTCCCTCCACCTTTCTTGATAACTTTTCAACAAGTGATTGAACTTAGTAAAAACAAATATAGCTATGGAAAAACTGATATTCCTATTATTTGTACAAAAAATTACAAATTGAATGCCAATTTCACCTTATCTATCATATCCAATTTTTCCCAGGTAAATAACTCTACCTCTTTTTCAACCCTCCCATTATATGGGGATTCAAATACTTTGGATACCATTGTGGGTTCTTTCCCCATATGGCCATAAGCCGCTGTTTCAAAATAAATCGGATTTCTCAGTTTAAGTCGGTCTTCTATTGCAAATGGCCTCATATCAAAGAGTTCGGCCACTTTCTGCGCTATTTCTCCATCACTTAAAGCAACTTTTGAAGTTCCATAAGTATCTACATAAATAGAAGTGGGCTCAACGATACCGATGGCATAACTTACCTGCACCAATATTTCTTCAGAAACTCCTGCCGCAACAAGGTTTTTTGCAGCATGTCTGGCGGCATAAGCCGCGCTGCGGTCTACCTTACTAGGATCCTTCCCGCTGAAAGCACCTCCTCCGTGTGCACCTTTACCTCCATAGGTATCTACAATAATTTTTCTTCCTGTTAATCCGGTATCACCATGGGGTCCTCCGATAACAAATTTACCGGTAGGGTTTATATGATAGGTAATTTTATCATTAAACAAGGCCTGGGTGTTCTGCGGTAACTTTGCTATCACTCTGGGCATTAAAATAGTGATAAGATCTTCTTTGATTTTTGACAACATTTTAGCATCATCTTTATCAAACTCATCATGCTGTGTAGATATGACGATAGTATCAATCCTATCAGGTGTATTATCATCCGAATACGCTAAAGTAACCTGTGCTTTTGCATCAGGTCTCAAATAAGTTATCTCCTTATTTTCTTTTCTTAACAGGGATAGTTCCTTAAGTATTCGATGTGAAATATCCAATGCCATTGGCATATAATTTTCACTTTCGTTAGTCGCATAACCGAACATCATACCCTGGTCACCTGCACCCTGTTCTTCCTTCTTTCCGCGATCTACACCCTGATTAATTTCCTTAGACTGTTCGTGTATCAAGGAGATGACTCCACATGAATCACCACTAAACTGATACTCACCTTTAGTATAACCAATCTTATTAATAACATCACGGGCTATTTGCTGCAGATCTACATAGGTATGACTTTTAACTTCGCCGGCCAATATAACCTGACCTGTAGTTACCAGGGTTTCACACGCTACTTTACTTTCAGGGTCAAAGGCTAAAAAATTATCCAATAATGCATCGCTAATCTGATCCGCTATCTTATCAGGATGTCCTTCGCTTACAGATTCTGAGGTAAACAAATAGGCCATAAATAGTTGCTTTTTAATAAATTAAATTAATTTGACGGACGCTTGAAAAGAAGTTTACAACTCAGATTGATCTGTAGAAACTGCTTTAGCATTTTTTCTTTTGCAGAACCTGAATGATCATTAAAAAAATATTTTTACCTGATCCGGAAATGGGTTCCGCATAAGAGGTTGCAATCAGTCAAATCCCTCCTCTTATTTAATTATGACAAAAGTACATAAATGCCATTGAAATAAAAATTTTGATAAAATAAAATTATCTTTCGTATTTCAACAACTATTTTTTCTCTTCCAGAAGATACTTTGTATATTGTGTTTCTCTTAAATTTAAGACACCAACCATAAATTTAAACACTATATGCATATTGCCGTTGCTGGAAATATAGGAGCCGGAAAAACTACCCTCACCAGGCTTTTAGCAAAACATTACAGATGGGAGGCACATTTTGAAGACGTAGTTGACAATCCATATTTAGATGATTTTTACAATCAGATGGAACGCTGGAGTTTTAACCTGCAGATTTATTTTTTAAATAGCAGATACAGACAAATACTAAAGATCCGGGAATCGGGAAAAAATATTATTCAGGACAGGACTATTTACGAAGACGCCCACATTTTTGCACCTAATTTACATGCTATGGGCTTAATGACTAACAGGGATTTTGGTAACTACTCCAGCCTTTTTGAACTTATGGAAAGCCTTGTAGAGCCTCCTGATCTTCTAATTTACCTCAGAAGTTCAATCCCCAATTTGGTGGACCAGATTCACAAACGAGGCAGGGATTACGAAAATTCCATATCTATTGATTATCTAAGTCGGCTAAACGAGCGATATGAAGCATGGGCCCATGGCTATGAAAAAGGCAACTTATTGGTAATTGATGTGGATCAATTAGATTTTGTTGATAATCCTGAACATCTGGGCGAGGTGATTAATAAAATAGACGCTGAAATTCACGGGCTTTTTTAGAGATAATAACTAAAAAAAATCCCCAAGCTCAGCTTGGGGATTTTTTTTTACGTTTTATATAGTTCCCTATTCTTTGGTCACTTCCTTTACAACCTTCTCTATGCGGATTTTCGCATTATTATCGGTTTCATTTAATGACTCTATCTGCGCATTTACTTCTTCCTTGCTACCTTCAAAAACAAGCTCACGCGTATTATCCGTACCGTTTTCCAAAGTAGTTATAGTAACAACTGCCTTTACAAGACCCTCATCGCCATTTTTCATCTCAACATGTACTTCCTTTTTGACCTCTGTAATTCCTTTTTGTTCAGCATAAGCCGTTAAGGTATCTGAAGATATCGCAATACTCGGCGCAATCACCAATGCTACAACGGACATTAATTTTAAAAGGATGTTCAATGAAGGGCCTGAAGTATCCTTAAAAGGATCTCCAACGGTATCTCCTACTACTGCGGCTTTATGAGCATCTGTGCCTTTACCACCATCAGATTCAATCATTTTTTTTGCATTATCCCATGCGCCGCCGGCATTAGATTGAAATATCGCCATGAGTACACCACAAGTAGTTACACCTGCTAATAGGCCTCCAAGCATTTCCGCACCACCAACAAATCCAACAGCAACAGGCACTGCTATTGCCAATAATCCTGGGAATACCATTTCCCTAATGGAAGCTTTTGTAGATATATCTACACATTTATCATATTCGGCAAGCCCATCAGCAGCATCAAATATTTTTCGATCCTCGGGAGTTGCCTTAGACATATCTGAATCATATTTACGCATCACTTCTAATGCAGCACGTAATTCCGGAATGTCTCTAAATTGTCTTCGAACTTCTTCTATCATCGCCATTGCTGCACGGCCTACTGCATTCATTGATAAAGCTGAGAAAACAAAAGGAAGCATCCCACCTACTAATAAACCAGCCATAATATCAGGTCTCGAAACGTCTATGGCAGTAACATTAGCCACTTTCATAAAGGCTGCAAATAATGCCAATGCCGTTAATGCCGCAGAGGCAATAGCAAAACCTTTTCCAATAGCTGCTGTAGTGTTCCCTACTGCATCTAATTTATCTGTACGCTCCCGTACTTCCTTAGGCAATTCGGCCATTTCGGCTATACCACCTGCATTGTCAGAAATAGGACCATATGCATCAACCGCTAATTGAATACCAGTATTCGCTAACATTCCAACCGCAGCGATAGCAATTCCGTATAAACCTGCAAAATGATGTGAAACTAAAATAGCCGCAGCTATTAGCAAGATTGGGATTGCTGTAGACATCATGCCAACACCCAGACCTGCAATAATGTTAGTAGCGGCTCCTGTATCAGATTGCCTTACTATAGAATTAACCGGTTTTGACCCTGTCCCAGTATAGTACTCCGTAATTTTACCAACCCCAAAACCGGCAACTAAACCGGCGATTGTTGCATAAAAAACACCGATTGCTCCGAATGGTAATCCTTCCAAATTTTCTGGCAACATATTGGTTATAATAAAATATGAAGCAATTATCATTAATGCTCCAGATCCAAATTCACCCATGTTTAATGCCTTATGAGGGCTTCCCCCATCCTTTACCTTAACAAAGAACGTACCTATAATAGACATTACAATACCAACTGCAGCCAATACTAATGGTAAATACACAGCTCCTAATCCTCCAAATTCAGGAGTGAAAATAAAAGCTCCCAGAACCATAGTACCAATAATAGAGCCAACAAACGATTCAAATAAATCGGCTCCCATACCTGCAACATCACCAACATTATCCCCAACATTATCTGCAATAGTTGCCGGATTTAATGGATGATCTTCAGGAATTCCTGCTTCAACCTTACCTACTAAATCTGCACCAACATCTGCTGCCTTAGTATAAATACCACCACCAACACGAGCAAATAATGCAATAGATGATGCTCCTAATGAAAATCCGGAAAGCACATTTAGTACCATAGGAATATTTTCAGCTCCCGGCCAAATCATCTGGTAAATCATAAATAAACCGCTCAAGCCAAGTACCCCCAATCCTACAACACCTAAGCCCATAACCGAACCACCTGCAAAGGCAACTTCCAACGCCTTACCCAGGGATGTTCTTGCAGCTTGAGTTGTTCTCACATTTGCTTTTGTAGCTACTCGCATCCCAATAAAACCTGCCAATGCAGAACAGACAGCACCTACTACAAAAGAAACGGCTACCATTCCATTTGAACCTTCCTCATAATTTCCTTTGAAATACAACAAAATGGCCACAGCCAATACAAAGATTGACAAGATTTTGTATTCTGCCTTTAAGAAAGACATTGCCCCATCGGCAATGTTTTTGGCTATCCTAGCCATTTTTTCATTGCCTACTTCTTGTTTGGAAACCCAAATATTCTTTATATAAACAAATAGTAGTGCTAAAACACCAAAAGCGGGTAAAATTTGAACTATTAATTCCATACTAGTTAGTTATTTACGATTTAAAACGGGTGCAAAAGTAGTAAAATGGATTAGAATAAAAAAGATTAAATCTTTTAGCACTAAGATTTAAAAACTAAAACCAAATGTTCCCTTAACGCTAAAAGGACGGGCATCTGGGTTTTCAAGATAATTACCTCTGAAATTAAAGTCGATTCTGAATACCTTGAAGATATTACCAATACCAAAGGAATATTCCCAATAAATCTTATCGGAAGGAGCTATCAACGGAATATTTGTTGGGCTGCTAAGTGCAATATTTTCATCGGTTAAAGTACCCCATGCACCTCTTAAACCTACTATTTCTCTTAAATTCCATTTACGAAGTATAGGAATCCTTGAAAAAATTCGGCCATTAAAATTATGCTCTAAATGAACAGTGGCATAGGTATCTGTTACAAACTCGTAAAAATTTAAATTGGGAAATGTATTATAAATCGTCCATAAGGTCTGGTTTCCTGGTATTACACTTAAAAGGCCAAGCGGAACAGCACCGAATGTTTTACCCACCTCAACAGTGCTTAACAATCTTCCAAAGCCTCCAATTTGCCATGGTTGAGTATATGAAAATTGAATTTTTTCAAACTCAAAATCACTTTGTAAAAAGCCTTTTAACCCCTTTGTATAATTTAATAAAAGTGTACTATAATTATCATTTACGTTTCTTCGCTCTACCCCACTGCCAATAGTTCTTTTACCCGGCGTGTATAATAGTATTGTACTTAATTCAAACTGTTTTATCTCAGAAGATATTCCTGTTGGAGATGTGGGATCTATATAATCCAGACTAAATGAATCCGGTAGGGCAGAGCTCAATGTTCGATAAGAACTCCCAAAGCGTATTCGTAAATTGGTGACAGGTTCAATATCTACGTTAAATGTGGACAGGTTTATATTAGTAAGCCTGTCATTGGCGCCAACGGTAAATATTGCGGAAGAGGCCACACTTCTCCCAAGCACATCTGTTGTTTGGGTAAGGTTAATCCCCAATTGCTCTATGTCCCGGCGGTTTCCGCCCGAAAGTATTAGTCTGGTCTTTTTATCCAACAGCCACTTGCCCGAAATACCGTACTTAAATTTTTCATCCTTAAATCCATATGCCATATACCCTTCAATACGCCATGGGTCATTTTGTCCGAAATAGGTTCTGGCCCCACCTCTCAATCTAATTCCTTCGGCCTCGTTATACCCAAAACCACTATAAATACTTCCAAGATCAATATTCCATTTATCAATTTCAATGTAACCGGATGCCAAAATACTTACAATGTCATAAGCTGTATTAAAACGAGGTACAGTCTTTAAGGTATCTAAGAGAGCATAGATCCCCTGTTCGTCTTTATTAAGGGATTCCAATCGGTTATTTTCCCAAAATACGCTGTCCCTTTCAAATGTTATAGGGTTAAAAGGGTCTGTCTTATTTTTATAAAACTGTTTAGGCCTTTGAACATTAAACTTATAATTGCCATAAACTGTGGTTCTTTTTCCATAGACCCCCTTTGACTCTTCTTTTTTAAAGAGGCTAAAATCACTTAGCATATAATCTCTTTTTAGCAAGAATACCGAATCATTAACTACGTCGAATTCCTGCTCTATATAGATTTCTTTTACCCAATTTATATTGGCGCTTTTTGTAACCTCCAGGTTGATTTTCTTAATAGCGAAAGTTGAATCGTTTACCCAAAAATCACCTTTAAATGTGAGTTCATTTTTACGTCTGGGATAATAAATAATATGGTAGCACCATTTGTTTTCTATATAAGCACTATCTGAAAGAACGTAATTATAAGCATCTATACCGGCCTCGGAAACCGGACTGGGAAAACTCTTGTCAAAAAACTTTAAATACTTATCATAAATATCATATTCCGAATAAAGATCCTTTACAAATCCTATTATGGCCTGATTATTACTAAATCCTGAATTTTTATTCCCTAAAACATCCTCTTTGGTCTGAGCAAGAATATTATCACCATATACTTTACTTGAGGTTTCATTTAAAAAAATTGGTAAATAGGTTTTCCCGGTAATTCTTGAAGTATCTAGATCCTGAAATACAAATTCCATTCCTTTGAAAAGTTTACTCTTCATCATGGCGCTATCAATAGAATTTAGGTCAAATTCTACCTTTTCATATTTATCATATTGATATTGCTCAAACATTCGAAGACCATTGATCTTCTTTTTTGCCCATATTTTCTTCAGGATATCTATTGCGGGATTATTCTTCTTAGATTGTTTCCCCATATAGACCACAACCTCATCTAACTGTTCACCCTGAAACATTACAACTTTGAGATTATAGTTTACGCGTTTTGGTAATTCAAATTCTTCAGTTTTATAGCCAATAAATGATATGATCAGGGAGTTGTATTTTTTTGAAGATTCTAAATAGAATAAGCCATCTTCGTTAGTTATGGCGCCCTCGGTAGAGCCTTTAAATACAACATTAGCAAATGCGACAGGGACCCCTTCCTCATCTACAACAATACCACCTGCTTTTGTCTGAGACCAGATAAATAAAGGCGCTAAAAAAAGAAAGAATAGCAGGAATCTTTTCATTAGTATGGCATAATGCAATTCTCGATCCAAAGTAATTGAAAATGCAAAATTTGCAGCTATGGTTTAGGGTAAATTGACTTCGAATAGAATTCCTTTCATAAAAAAGCTTCGTCCAACCTTGGTCGACGAAGCTAAGATACCTTTACAAAATCATTTAATTTATTTATATAACACTTTCTTAACAGCTTTAATCACATCTTTATAGTTGGGGATCCATTCTTCCAACAATACAGGAGAGTAAGGCGCAGGAGTATCTGCTGTATTTATTTTTACAACAGGTGCGTCCAGATAATCAAAAGCTTCTGATTGCACCAAATAAGTTATCTCCGTTGCAACGTTTCCAAATGGCCATGCCTCTTCTAGAACGACTAATCTGTTTGTTTTCTTTACAGATTTTAATATCGCTTCCTGATCCATTGGCTTTACGGTACGCAGGTCTATTATCTCACAACTAATTCCTTCCTTCTCCAATTCGTCCGCTGCTTTATAAGCTTCCTTAATGATTTTCCCGAAAGAAACAATGGTAACATCCTTACCTTCTCTTTTTATTTCAGCTACTCCCAGAGGAATAGTATACTCTCCCTCAGGAACTTCACCTTTATCCCCATACATTTGTTCAGACTCCATAAAGATAACCGGGTCATCATCGCGAATTGCCATTTTTAAAAGTCCTTTTGCATCATTTGGATTAGATGGCACAACCACTTTTAATCCTGGGCAATTTGCAAACCAACTTTCAAATGCCTGTGAGTGTGTCGCAGCCAATTGGCCCGCAGAACCTGTAGGTCCACGAAAAACAATTGGGCAATTAAACTGCCCCCCGGACATCTGTCTAATTTTTGCAGCATTATTTATTATCTGATCTATACCAACCAGAGCAAAATTAAAGGTCATAAATTCAATGATTGGCCTGTTACCGTTCATCGCAGATCCAACACCTATTCCTGAAAAACCTAATTCAGAAATTGGAGTATCCAGAACACGATCCGGACCAAATTCGTCTAACATTCCCTTTGATGCCTTATAGGCGCCATTATATTCTGCGACCTCTTCACCCATTAAATAAATGGATTCATCTCTTCGCATTTCTTCTGTCATCGCTTCAGCAATTGCCTGCCTAAATTGTATGGTCTTCATCTTATTGTGATCCCCCTTTTAAAAAATTCATTTTCAAATGCCAACAAAAATAGGAAAATATCTACCAATTAACCCTGCCAGGGTATTAAAAAAAGATACAAAATTTACTATGCGTGCATAGTAAATTTGAAAATTAATAGCTATCTTAGCACCCACTTTTTGAATGCATAAAACGCAAAATAAGTATGAAGATATTAGTTTGTATCAGTAACGTACCGGATACTACTTCCAAAATCAATTTTACTGAAGGAGATACTAAATTTGATACCAATGGTGTACAATTTGTAATTAATCCAAATGATGAATTTGGTTTAACGCGTGCCATGTGGTTTAAAGAAAAACAGGGAGCAACTATTCATGTAGCAACCGTGGGGGGTCCTGCCGTTGAGCCAACAATTAGAAAAGCTCTGGCAATTGGTGCAGATGAGGCTGTCCGTATAAATGCAGAACCAACTGATGGCCTGTTTGTTGCACAGCAACTCACCGAAGTTATTAAAACTGGCGCTTATGATCTAATCATAGCGGGCAGAGAATCTATAGACTATAATGGGGGTATGGTTCCCGGTATGATGTCAGCCTTTTTAAATTTTAATTTTATAAATACCTGCATAGGGCTGGAAATTGAAGGAAATACAGCTACAGCTATTCGGGAAATTGATGGTGGTAAGGAAAAAATCTCTACCACGCTTCCCCTGATTATTGGTGGACAAAAAGGTCTGGTAGAGGAAAGTGACCTTCGTATTCCAAATATGCGGGGCATTATGATGGCTCGTCAAAAAAAGCTAAATGTTCTGGAACCAGTTGAAGCCAACCATGGAACAGAAGATATTAAATTTGAAAAACCAGCAGCCAAAGGTGCAGTGAAACTAGTGGAAGCAGATAATATTTCCCAATTAATTGATCTGTTGCATAATGAAGCCAAGGTCATCTAAATATTAAATCAGGTTTCAAAATTCACTGAAATTTTGAAATTAATCTTTAAAAGAAAATTATGTCAGTACTTGTTTATACAGAATCCGATAACGGTAAATTCAAAAAAAATGCATTCGAGGCTGCCTCTTATGCTTACAAGTTAGCGGAGCAATTAAGCACTTCAGTTACCGCAATAACTATTAATGCGCCAGATTCTGAGGTAATTGGAAATTATGGAGTTTCAAAAATATTGAAAGTTACTAGTGATAAACTTTCCATTTTTAACGCAAAGGCAGTTGCAACAGCTATTGCTCAGGCAGTGGAAAACGAAGGAGCTAGTGCTATTGTTGTTAGTTCCAGTACAGATACCAAATATATGGCTTCCATCCTCGCAGGGATACTAAAAGCCGGATACTGCACTAATGTGGTTGCTCCGCCACTAAGCACTGGTCCTCTGGTGGTAAAAAGAACGGCTTTTAGTAACAAAGGCTTTGCCCATACACAGTTTAAAACTGATATGAATATTATTGGAGTATCTAGTAATGCTTATGGAATATTTGAAAATAAAGTAAGCCCTAAGGTCGAAAACTTTGAACCCAACTTAAGTGATTCCGATTTCTCTGTTCAATCAGTGAATATTGACAAAGTAGTTGGTAAGGCGACTATAGCCGATGCAGATATAGTCGTGTCAGGTGGAAGAGGATTAAAAGGTCCGGAAAATTGGGGAATGATCGAAGAATTAGCCGATGTTCTTGGAGCCGCTATTGCATGCTCTAAACCCGTTTCGGATATGGGATGGCGATCGCATAGCGAACATGTTGGACAAACAGGGAAACCTGTGGCCAGTAATCTTTATATTGCTATTGGAATCTCAGGAGCAATCCAACACCTGGCGGGAGTTAATGCTTCTAAGGTAAAAGTTGTAATTAATACTGATCCGGAAGCACCATTTTTTAAGGCTGCAGATTATGGTGTAGTGGGTGATGCCTTCGAAGTAGTACCCAAACTCATTGAAAAATTAAAAGAATTTAAGGCCCAAAACGCTTAATTTTTGTTAATTTGTGCCCCTAAAAGGCTGTTAAAATATATGGACGTCCTTTATTTAAACAGCCATTTGAGGTTTACAGACAAATATGAGCTTAGTAAGGTTAAAAATAAAAGGAATTTCCTATAGCCAAACACAAAACGGGGCTTATGCCCTTATTCTAAATGAAGTGGATGGCGACAGAAAACTACCCATTGTTATTGGGGCTTTCGAGGCGCAATCAATTGCTATCGCGCTGGAAAAGGAGATTAAACCACCCAGACCTCTTACTCATGACCTTTTCAAAAATTTTTCTGATCGGTTTGATATAGTCGTAAAGCAGGTAATCATCCATAAACTCGTGGATGGTGTTTTTTATTCCAGCATTATCTGTGAGCGTGATAAAATTGAAGAAATAATAGATGCAAGGACGAGTGATGCTATTGCTCTTGCTCTTCGCTTTAATGCACCAATTTTTACTTATAAAACCATTTTGGACAAAGCCGGTATTTTCCTTAAGTTTTCTTCAAAGGATAAAGACAAGGAAGAGGGTGATGACAGTATTGTGGTTGATGAGATTCTACAGGAAGGTGAAACCGTAGAAATAGATCCGGGCACAACTACTCCATATAAGGAATTAAGTCTCGATGAACTTAACAAGGAATTAGCCAAGGCTGTGGCTAACGAAGATTATGAAAAAGCTGCGAAACTGAGAGATGAAATATCCAAACGCAATTGATAATATAGCATCTCTTCTATGAACCTCAGGTTTTGGATTCTTTTATTTTTATTCATTTTTTCATTACCTGTAATAGCTCAGGTAGCTACTATTCCGGATTCTCTGTCAATTACGATGGATACCACTACCTTAAATGACATTTCCGCCCAGACAATAGACGTAATTACTCCTAATCAGGGATTCTCAATAAACTCACTTTGGAGAGGTGTTTTAGGGATGTTTATGCTCATTTTAATATCCTATATCTTCAGTGCGAATCGAAAAGCAATTAATTGGAAAACTGCCAGTATAGGCGTTGGGGCTCAACTCCTACTAGCCATAGGCATTTTGAAGGTACCCTTAATACAAGACATTTTTAGGGTCGCTGGACAATTTTTTGTAAATATTCTTGATTATACCCTTGCCGGCAGCGAATTTCTGCTGGGTAACTTGTTGAATGTAGATAATCCAAACATTGGATATGTGTTTGCATTCCAGATTCTACCCACCATAATTTTCTTTTCTGCGCTTACCTCTGTACTATTTTATTTGGGAATTATACAAAAGATTGTCAAAGCTTTAGCCTGGTTACTCACAAAAACGTTGGGTATCTCCGGTGCTGAAAGCCTATCAGTTGCCGGCAATATATTTTTAGGACAAACGGAATCACCTTTACTTATTAAAGCATATTTAGAGAAAATGAACCGGTCTGAAATTCTATTGGTCATGATTGGAGGAATGGCTACTGTTGCTGGAGGAGTATTGGCCGCCTACATTGGCTTTTTGGGAGGGTCAGATGAAATACTTCGATTAGAATTCGCACGGCATTTATTGGCAGCTTCTGTTATGGCCGCTCCGGGGGCCATAGTTGTATCTAAAATTCTTTATCCGCAAACGGAAGCTGTAAACAAAGAGATCAAAATATCCAATGAAAAAATAGGTTCCAATCTTCTTGATGCAATTGCTAACGGAACAACCGAAGGATTAAAGCTGGCCGTAAATGTTGGGGCAATGCTATTGGTTTTTATTGCCTTTATCGCCATGATTAATGGAATTTTGGGTTGGATTGGCGATTTTACTACGATCAATGAATGGATTTCTTCAAACACTGTATACGATTCATTATCCCTTGAAGCTATTTTGGGAGCAGTCTTCGCGCCATTGATGTGGCTAATTGGAGTAAATACTCAGGATATTATGCTAATGGGCCAATTATTGGGGATAAAACTGGCAGCCAGCGAATTTGTAGGTTATATACAATTGGCAGAATTAAAAAATGTCCTTAGCCCTACACATTTTGCCTTTAATAAATCTATTATTATGGGTACCTATATGTTATGCGGTTTTGCCAATTTTGCTTCAATAGGAATTCAAATTGGTGGAATAGGCTCTTTAGCGCCAGGCCAGAGAAAAACACTCTCTGAATTTGGTATGCGAGCAGTCTTAGGAGGAACACTTGCCTCCTTGTTATCGGCCACTATTGCTGGGATGATTCTGGGGTAGGCCCTTTTAAAGGGAAAATAACAAACCGGAGTTGGTTAATAAGTTTTTAAAACTCAAAAACTAATCCAATCTATCTTTCATTAAATTCGTCTTCGAAAGATTATATTTTATGAAGCAATACCACGATCTACTAAAGCATGTTCTTAAAACAGGTGCACAAAAATCAGACAGGACCGGAACCGGCACCTATAGTGTCTTTGGTTACCAAATGCGTTTTGACCTCAGTGAAGGATTTCCTATAGTTACTACCAAAAAATTGCATTTAAAATCCATCATTTATGAATTGCTATGGTTTTTAAAAGGGGATACCAATATTAATTACCTGCAGGAAAATGGCGTACGGATCTGGAATGAATGGGCTGATGATAATGGGGAATTAGGACCTGTATACGGTCATCAGTGGCGTGATTGGAATGGGGAGAATATAGACCAGATAACTGAGGTCATAAAAACCTTAAAAGAAAATCCGGATAGCCGCAGGATGCTGGTAACCGCTTGGAACCCAAGTGTATTACCAGATACTTCAAAATCTTTTTCGGAAAATGTTTCGAACGGAAAAGCGGCACTTCCCCCCTGTCATGCTTTTTTTCAGTTTTATGTTTCGGATGGAAAATTATCCTGTCAGTTATATCAAAGGAGTGCCGACATTTTTTTAGGGGTTCCTTTTAATATCGCTTCTTATGCCCTCTTTACACTTATGATGGCTCAGGTTTGTGGTTATGCCCCAGGTGAATTTATCCATACTTTTGGCGATGCACATATATACAACAATCACTTAGAGCAAATAGAGCTGCAACTCAGCAGAGAGCCCAGACCATTACCAAAAATGGTCCTCAATCCTGAAGTCAAAAATATCTTTGATTTTAAATTTGAAGATTTTAAGCTATTGTATTATGATCCGTATCCGCATATCAAGGGGGCGGTAGCTGTGTAATTATTAAATAATTTTATCTCCGCGCATAAATTCCTATATTTAAAAGAAAAATTCCGTTATGCTCGTTACCGAGACACTCCTGGACACATTCCTAAACACCAGAAAAGAAAGTGAAACCATATGTGCCCCTCTGGAAATTGAGGACTATGTGGTTCAGCCCATAGAAGATGTTTCCCCACCTAAATGGCATCTTGGACATACGACCTGGTTCTTTGAAGAGTTTCTGTTAAAACCTTATTTAAAGGATTATAAGATTTACGATGAAGACTTTTCATTTGTATTCAACAGCTATTATGAAACTGTGGGAAAAAGAGTCATCCGCGCAGACCGTGGTAATCTTTCAAGGCCATCAGTTCAAAAGGTGTATAACTATAGAAATTATGTAACTAATGCTATTAAAACACTTTTGGATACAGAACCAGACAAGAAACTTCTTCAACTTTTAGAAATTGGTGTACACCACGAAAAGCAGCATCAGGAACTGCTATTAACGGATATCAAATACATTCTTGGTAATAATCCACTTTTACCAGCCTATGCAGATTCAATTAATGAACATAGGGAAGAAAGTCACCAACAGGATTGGGTTTCAATTGATGCCGGCATATATGAAATTGGCCACGGCCTGGATAATTTTTGCTTTGACAACGAATTAGGCCGACATAAGGTGTATTTGCATACTTATGAAATTTCAAATAAACTTGTTACTAATAAAGAATATTTGGAATTTATTAATGACGGCGGGTATAATTCATTTGAATTATGGCATGCCGAAGGATGGGATTGGGTTTGCAAAAATCAGATTTCTTCTCCCCTCTACTGGCATAATATTGACAGAGAATGGCATAACTATACCCTTGAAGGACTACAAAAAATTAGTCCAAATACTCCAGTTTCTCATCTTTCCTATTTTGAGGCCTTTGCCTTTGCACAATGGAAAGGTTACCGCTTGCCAACTGAATTTGAATGGGAAGCAGCGCAGAAATATTTCCCATGGGGCAACCGATGGGAATGGTCAGAAAGCGCATACCTGCCTTACCCTGGTTATCAGAAAGAAGAAGGAGCCTTGGGTGAGTATAATGGTAAATTCATGGTAAGCCAGAAAGTCCTGCGGGGAGGATCTTTCGCCACGCCGTCGAATCATACGCGCCCTACATACCGCAATTTTTTTCACCCTCATCTAAGATGGCAGTATACCGGGTTAAGGTTGGCCAAATAATTCCGACAAAAGCATCATGCAACAAAAAACCACATTGATTTCAACGTCTCAATTCCATAAAGACGTCTATAAAGGACTTACTGATTTTCCTAAACATTTATCTTCAAAATATTTCTATGACGCAAAAGGAGATAAGTTGTTTCAGGAAATTATGGACATGCCAGAATACTATCTGACAAATAGCGAGTATAAAATTCTTGATAAGTTTAAAGATGAAATATGCCGGGCATTTTTTAAAGATTCAATGGAATTCGACCTTATTGAACTGGGCGCAGGAGATGGAAAGAAAACCAAAATTCTGTTAAGACAACTTGTGGCGGAGGGGGTTCCTTTTCAGTATGTCCCCATAGATATTAGCGAGAATGCTCTGAATCAACTTGAGGAGTCAATAATCAATGAACTTCCATCGGTAAATGTAAAGTCTTTGCAGGGAACCTATTTTGAAACCCTTGAACGCCTCTGCACAATGCAACACAAGAGGAAGGTTATTATGTTTCTGGGTTCAAATATTGGTAATTTACTTCATCCTCAGGCGGTGGAATTTTTAATGAGCATACAAGAATTAATGAATGACGATGATCTTTTCTTTATAGGCTTTGATCAAAAAAAAGATCCGCAGACCATCTTAAATGCCTATAATGATACTGCTGGGGTCACCGAAAGATTTAATAAAAATTTGTTAGCCAGAATAAACAGTGAGTTGGATGCCAATTTTGATCTCGATAAGTTCTTACATTGGGAAGTCTATGATCCCGAAACAGGTACTGCTAAAAGTTATTTGGTTTCTAAGGAAAATCAGACAATTCATATTAACGGGCTTGATCTTGCCGTAACTTTTAATGCATGGGAAACTATACATACAGAAATTTCACAAAAATATGACGACAATGTAGTCTCATGGTTAGCTGATAAAGCTGGAATGCAGATAAGCAGAATTTTCAGTGATGAGAATAAATTTTATAAAAACTATATTTTAAAAAAATAGATATGAAAGCCATTTGGAATAATACAATTATTGCT
>CBDTVT010000032.1:0-22522 GCA_965364275.1 uncultured Eudoraea sp.
GCCAGAATAGGCTGTTATGGATACCCGATTTAATTGAAATATGGTTTTTAATTTTGAGGTAAGTTGCCCTTCAAAGCCTAAGTAATAATTATCTTAACTGGGCTTTCGTTCTATTTATTGAAAATAGGTCTCACAACATTGTACGAAATAAGAATCAATGCTGCGTAAATTAATAAAAGGATAAAATAGTTGTCCATTGCTAGGGAAATAATAAAACTTCTAACAATCTTATATACGCATCAAAACCATAATCAGATTACCAAATTGTAAAAAAAACATATAAAAAATGTTAAAATCATCAATTTAATTACCAAAAGGCAACCAATTTCCAAATTAATCTGAATAAAGAGACTTACCCCGAGTGCATAACTTATAGAAATGTCAAAAGAAGCAGGAAAGTTAAATAAAAGTATCCACGGTTTTATAGGCATTTATTACAGCTAATTCACCTTCCTTATCTGGTCGTGAATTCCCGTGTTCCATCCCCATAACACCATTATACCCTTTTTGATGAATGAACTTAAAAACGTTTTTATAATTTATTTCTCCCGTAGTAGGTTCATTTCTGCCCGGGTTATCCCCAATTTGAAAATAAGCAATTTCATCCCAGCAGGCCTCAATATTTGGGATTAGGTTACCTTCCTGGATTTGTTGATGATAAATATCAAAAAGTATTTTGCATGAAGGAGAATTAACTGCTTTACAAATTTCATAAGCCTGGGGAGAACCTGTAAGAAATAAGCCAGGATGGTTTCGGAAATTCAAAGGTTCCAGTACCATGGTTAAATCATGTGGTTCTAATAGCGCACTCGCTTGTTTTAAAGATTCAATGACATTAGCAGTCTGGTATCCCATGGATAAACGTAAGTCCACATGGCCGGGAACAACAGTCATCCATTTTGCATTTACACGCTTGGCTACAATAATGGCTTTCTTTATATAGTCTAAGAACTCTTCTTGTTTCTCAGTATCCCCTGATGCCAGATTTGGTTCTGTCCAATAAATTTTATGCGCTACAAAAACACCCATTTCAATGCTACGGGCTGCCATGGTTTTTACCATTTCTTCCTGTAAAGCAACGGATCGCTGCATCATTCCATTGTCCTCAAAAGCAGTAAAACCCTCGTCTGCCATGAAATTAAGTTGTGCTATTGGGTCTTCGCCGGCACTATGTTTAAACATTCCAAGATGCGGCGCATATTTCAGATGAAAGGCATGCTTTAAAGGTGCTTTGGAAACAGAGCCTAAGGCAGAAAACCCTGTCAGGGACAGGGTGCTTGCGGCGCAAGCTGATTTATTTATGAAACTTCTTCTTTTCAATTAAATTATTTATAGGGACCAATCTTTGCCCCCTGTGAGTTCATTAAGATCGCCACATCCAATATATTCTCCGGGTACCGGTAGATATGCAAGCACTTCCTCTCCAACGTATTCCGAAGTTTTATAACCCCAAATCGTCATATCTCTTAGATTCTTTGAAAAGGAATAGCTGACTACTTGATCAGCCAACGCCTCATTTTCTCCTTTAGCCATTGCCGAAGTATTTTTTATAGTCAGTTCCGCATTCTTTATCTCATCTTCTTCCCTGACTTGCAGGGCAGCTGCTAAGACGGGTTCCAGGTCTTCAGAAGTTAAATCATCTGCTTTCTTTTTGCCGGAATCCTGTAAGGCCGTCTCAATGAATTGTTCAAAAGACACTTTGATCATCGCTTGTTGTCCATCTTCCATAACTTCGTTCGTAAAACGATCTATGAATACATGTACGTTCACTTCAGTGGCCGAAGGCGTATCTGTTTTGGGGAGGATGATATCTACCAGCTTGTAAAGTACGTTGCCCTCTTCTTTGGTAAAAAAATCAGGTTTCCAGTCAATTGTATTTACATCATTACATCCTTGAACAAGGCTTAATAATGTGGGGGTGGCTACTGTATATCCCAGGGCAAGCCCCATATTTTTTAACGCTACTCTTCTATCCATTATAATAATCCTTTTTTAAGTTGTTCTGCAGCATGGTCGGCAGCTCGTGCCGTAAATGCCATATAAGTCAATGAAGGGTTTACGCAGGCGGCAGAGGTCATAAATGCACCATCTGTCACATATACATTTTTGACGTCATGTACCTGATTGTACCCATTAAGGACGGAGGTTTTGGGATCTCTTCCCATCCGTGCAGTTCCCATTTCGTGGATACCTAATCCAAGGGCCCCTGGCCTGTCATAAGCTTCAACGTCTCGGAGTCCTGCTTTTTTCAGCATTTCATACGCCTGTTCTTTCATGTCTTCCCGCATCTTCAACTCGTTTTCTTTTAACTCTGCATCAAATGTTACCGTTGGTAATCCCCAACCATCTAATTTGTCATAATCTAGTGTCATCCGGTTATCTTCATAGGGCAATACTTCGCCAAAACCACCCATCCCAAAGGTCCAGCCACCTGGTTTTAAGATAGCCTCTTTAAGGTCTTTTCCATGCGATAATTCGGAAACGGCATCTTTCCAATTACCCCTGCTCCCGCTTCCCTGATAACCATATCCGCGTATAAATTCTTTCATATTAGTATCCCCGCCAATATTCCGGAAGCGCGGCACATAAATTCCATTAGGTTTTCTTCCCTTGTAAAATTTGTCCTCATAACCATCGTATTTTCCTGAGGCGCCTACCCCGAGATGATGGTCCATAATATTTCTGCCTAACTGATCGGAATCATTACCCATTCCGTCGGGGAACCGATCAGATTTTGATTGCATCAATATTGATGTAGATGCTATGGCAGAGGCACAAAGGAATATCACTTTTGCTTTAAATTCAAAGGTTTCTTTGGTAACCCTGTCTATTACTTTTACTCCGGTTGCTTTTTTGGTATCAGGATCGTACATAACCTCATGAACAATAGAATCGGGTCTCAGGGTCATATTTCCCGTAGCTTCTGCTGCCGGCAAGGTAGATGAGTTACTGCTAAAATAGGCGCCAAAAGGGCATCCCCGGATACATCTGTTTCTAAATTGACAACGGGTTCTTCCATCCCCGTCAAATTGTTTAGCACTATTAATATGGGCCACTCGGCCAGCGGTGATCACCCGGCCTCCAAAATTATCGGCTACTTTTTCACGGACATGTTGTTCTATACAGTTCAGTTCCATCATAGGCTCAAACTCACTGTCTGGCAATTGAGGAAGTCCTAAATTTTCTCCTGTTACCCCAATATAAGTTTCAACTTTACTATACCAAGGTGCTATATCTTTATATCGGACCGGCCAATCTACAGCCAGGCCATCATTTTTATTGGCTTCAAAATCCAGATCGCTCCAGCGGTAGCTATGCCGCCCCCAAAGCAACGATCTCCCACCCACGTGGTAGCCACGCATCCAGTCGAATCGTTTTGTTTCATTATATGGATGTTCTAGGTCATTGACGAACCAAAAATTATGTTGAGCTTTTACGGTATAGCCTGTACGCCCTTGTTTTAACTGTTTGGATGCTTCTTCCGGGGGAAGTTCCCCGTTATTTGGAAAGTCCCAGGTATCCTTATTTGCTGTGGGATAATCTTCACGATGCTTTACCATTCGCCCTCGTTCCAGAACGAGTGTCTTTAGCCCTTTCTCACACAATTCTTTTGCTGCCCATCCACCGCTAATACCGGTACCTACAACAATGGCATCATACGACTCCTGTTCTTCATTGTAATAAAATTTCCCCATGGAGTACTATATGTTTACTTGCTAAAAGTATCAAATATAAAATTAATTTTCTACATTTAAAGGCATATTAACCTATGGAGTCTGCATTAAAACGATATGTAAACTGAGAATATAAAAAAAGGTTGTTTAATAAGGGTTGAGCAACAATTATTAAGATTCAAACCATTAAAAATATTAGTATACAAATGATACTACAATCTATTAACTATCTAACATAAAAGGACTTATGAAAAGAAGAATATTCATTAGAAATAGCACACAGGCCGGAATAGGTTTTTCTCTACTTGGAATTTATTCCTGCAAGGATGAAAAGAAAGCTGTAAAAGAAGAAGAAAATGTTGAAAAAGATGCGCTCATGACCGCAGCCCCTTTTTTTAAATTATCCCTGGCAGAATGGTCTATTCATAATATGATTAATAATGATGGTGTTGATCCTTATACTTTTGCAACAAAAGCAAAGAATTGGGGATTTGAAGGACTGGAGTATGTAAGCCAGCTATATAACAAGGAGTTAGAGCCCGCTAATTATTCAAAGGAGGCTATGCAATCTTTTGTTGATAAATCTAACGCAGAAGCTGAAAAACACGGTTTAAAGAATGTCTTGATAATGATCGATGGGCAAGGAGACCTGGCAACTTCTGATCCTGAAGAACGCAAAAAAGCTGTTGAAAACCACTATAAATGGGTTGATGCTGCCGCCTCTATGGGTTGCCACTCAATTAGAGTAAATCTTGCAGGGAGCTCCGATCCAATTGAATGGAAAGCCAATTCAATTGATGGTCTTTCCCAGCTTTCGACATATGCAAAGACTAAAAATATAAATATACTTGTGGAAAATCACGGAGGACTTTCATCAAATGCTGCCATGCTCTCTGAGGTGATGACCCAGGTTAACATGTCAAATTGTGGCACCTTACCTGATTTTGGTAATTTCTGTATAAAAAGAAAAGATCCGAAAGATTACACTGCCGGCTGCGCAGAGAATTACGATATTTATAAAGGAGTAAAGGAACTAATGGTGCATGCTAAAGCAGTTAGCGCTAAATCACACGATTTTGATGCGAATGGAAATGAGACTGAAATAGACTATGTTCATATGCTACAAATTGTTAAAGATGCTGGTTATACTGGTTATGTTGGTGTTGAATACGAGGGAGGTAAATTAACCGAAGAAGAAGGGATAATAGCCACAAGAGACTTATTGCTTAAAGCATCTAAAGAAGTTACTTAACCACTCATAAGGTCCTATGAAAGTTTTTTTTAATCAACTTTTTGATTACAATTTTTATTGCAATAAAAAGCTTATCGAGGAATGCATTAAGCTCGATAAGGTTCCGGAGAAAAGCATATTATTATTCAGTCATATCCTTAATTCGCACAATATATGGAACGCAAGAATTCTTGGGAAACCTGCTGATTATAAAGTTTGGCAGATTCACCCTATTAAAAATTGGGGGGATATTCATTATGAAAACCAGCGAAGTTCTTTTGAAATAACCACGAATGCTACAGATTTTGAAGTGAGGATAGACTATGATAATGAAGAAGGAAGGCTTTTCACAAGTACCTTACAGGATATACTATTTCATATTATAAACCATTCTACACATCACAGGTCCCAAATGGCAATGAATTTTAGGGATAATGAACTGGAACCTCTCTCATTAGACTATATTTTTTATAAACGCTAGCGAAAAGCTTCATGAATAAAAAGATTCAGGTTCAACTTTCAGTAATGATGTTCTTGGAGTTTTTTATTTGGGGTAGTTGGTATGTTACTATGGGAATTTATTTGCCTAATAGTTTGGAGGCAAGTGATCCTGAAATCGCCATGGCTTATTCTACACAATCCTGGGGGGCAATTATTGCTCCATTTATTATCGGACTCATTGCAGACCGCTATTTTAACGCAGAAAGGATTTTGGGAGTACTACATCTTATTGGGGCAATTTTAATGGTGCAGTTGGCTTATGCAACAAGTTTTAGTGGGTTTTACCCTTATATTTTAGGTTACATGATATTGTATATGCCAACCTTAGCCCTGGTTAATTCAGTTTCCTTTAATCAGATGGATAACCCGGCAAAACAGTTCTCCTTTGTTCGCGTTTTTGGAACCTTAGGTTGGATCGTAGCTGGTTTAGCTATTAGTTATTTGTTTCATTGGGACTCTGTGGAAGGTTTAGCCAAAGGCTATCTTAGAAATACGTTCTTAATGACTGCAGTAGCATCGGGCATATTGGGAATTTTTAGTTTTACCCTGCCAAAAACACCTCCTTCAATAACAGGAAAAAGAAAAATTAGGATAGCAGATATTGTTGGCTTGGAAGCCTTAAATCTTTTGAAGAACAGAAATTTTTCAGTGTTTTTTCTGGCTTCTGTATTAATTTGTATTCCTTTGGCCTTTTACTATCAGCATGCAGGACAATTCCTGGGAGAAATTGGGGTCTCAAACCCGGCAGGTAAAATGACCATAGGTCAAATATCAGAGATTCTGTTTATGCTTCTTTTACCATTCTTTTTTAAGAGGTTTGGCTTTAAAAATACAATGATTGTAGCCATGTTGGCCTGGACGGTGCGCTATATCTGTTTTGCCTATGGAAGCGCCGGGGAATTTTCATTTCTTCTCCTTCTCGGGATTGCCTTACATGGGATTTGTTATGATTTCTTTTTTGTATCAGGGCAGATATATACTGATAGCAAAGCGGGACCAAAATATAAAAGTGCAGCCCAGGGATTGATTACCCTGGCTACATATGGAGTTGGTATGTTAATGGGATTCTGGATAGCGGGAAGAATAACGGATTATTTTACTCTGCAAGATGTCTCACATAATTGGGAAATGATCTGGATGTTTCCTGCGGCATTTGCACTTGGGGTTTCTGTATTGTTTGCTTTCTTGTTTAAAAACGAGGAAATTGCCTATAAATCTTAGATATTTTATATAAATTGAGCCAACTATATTGGTTCATGCAAGAGATTATGAATCAGAAGAAAATGGCGTGTTTTACATAGTTTTAATAGTAAAGATGGATATTAGAATAATAAAAATGATAAAATAAAATGGCAATAAAAATTAGATTAGGAGTAATAGGCGGAGGAGGAGATTCTCTTATTGGGGTATTACACAGAGTAGCTTCGCATATAAATGATAATTACCAAATAGTGGGCGGAGTTTTTAATCCAGTTTTTGAATTGAACATGGAATTTGCAAAAGAAATTGATGTTCCAACAAATAGGATATACAAGGATTTTGACACCCTTATTGAGGAGGAATTAAAGCTGCCTAAAGAAGAAAGAATGCAGGTTTGTTCGATACTTACGCCCAATTTCCTGCATTTTCCAATGGCTAAGAAACTCTTGGACAATGGGTTTAATGTGATCTGCGAAAAACCAATGACGACTACTTTGGAAGAAGCAAAAATTTTACAGGAAGCTCACAAAAAGGCAGGGACGGTTTTTGCTGTAACACATACATATACGGGCTATCCTATGGTTCGTCAAATGCGTGAGATGATCAGGGAAGGGGCTTTAGGCAAGATTCATAAAGTAGATGCCAGATACTATCAGGGATGGATTAATACAATAATCCACGACAAAGAAAAACGCTCAACTGTCTGGAGGCTGGATCCAAAAAAGGCAGGAATAAGTTCATGTATGGGAGACATAGGAGTGCATGCTTTTAATCTTATTGAGTATACTACAGGTTTAAGAGTAAACTCCCTGTTGTGCGATTTCAATTACCTCTATGATGATAACCAAATGGATGTAGACGGTACTGTATTATTGCGCATGGGAGAACATATTAAAGGTGTTATACGGGGAAGTCAGGTGGCCACAGGTGAAGAAAACGGATTGGCAATTAGAATTTATGGTAAGAAAGCCGCATTTGTATGGGAACAAGAAAAGCCTAATTTTCTGTATAAGTTGAGTGATACAGAGCCAACTCAAATATATAAACCGGGGCACGAATATAATTCTAAGCTATCTCTTGATGGAACTAAATTACCTCCAGGACATCCCGAAGGAATTTTCGATTCCATGGCTAATATTTATTTAGGAGTTGCCAGGGCTATTCGTGGAGAAGATTATAATGACGGCGAATTCCCAACTATGTTAGATGGTGTTCGGGGGCTAAATTTTATTGAAGCCACCGTGGAATCTAATAAAGAGGGTAATGTTTGGGTGAATATGGAATAATCATTACTACACCATAATATATCTTTTTCTTTTATTGTATTGGCCGTATCATATAACTGAACGATAGATTGCCAGCAGGTATTTGATATTCTTTATGTGGCATTAGACCCCAACTATTATCTCCCCCAACTCCCATTTGGCTTTTGTCTATATTGATGTTGATCAGGTCTCGTTTTGGAATGTCAAATGTGTGGCGTTGCTGTTTCTCTTCTCCTTCATCAAAATCTGAGTTGTATTGGTGATGCGCGCTAAACCCAAAAGTAGTAGGGGCGGTAATTAAAATTCCTTTTCCATTGCCATTGGTAAAAGAAAGTGTGCGTACATCGGTGCGATTACCATTTTCTTGTGGACGAATGTATTCAAAATATAAATCTTCAACTTTTGCCTCGTACAATCCCACTAAGGCCGAAGTTTTACGGTCCTGGTAGTTTTCATGGGCTCCCCTGCCATACCAAGTTACATTTTCGTAGGCGTTATCGATAACGAAATTATTACCAAATCGTGGTAAAATGGGAAGAGTTTCATCAATACCCGTTAGCTGAGTACTTACCAATATCTCCCCTTTGTAGTTGATGCTATATGTTATAGCTACTTGCCCTTCAACGGCTGGCAGTGCATAGGTTGTGGTCAACTGCAAATCATTTTTAACCTTAAAAGGATTGTTGGTCAATTTTACCACATCCATTATTTTTTTCCCTCCATTGGAGTTCAACTGTAAAGCGACTAAATTTTGATTATTGGTAGCTTCCTTCCACTTTTTTAGTTTCAAGGGCATCTTATAGCCAAAATCATTGTCGGTAGGTGCACGCCAGAAATTTATGCGCTGTCCTTTTTTAATAATGTTCCCTTGACCGTAATCCATTGTAACAAGTGCACCATCGTCGCTGTTGAACCCAATTTCAAATCCATCTCCAAGGACTTTGATGGTGTTATTTTCTTTCCTTACCGATATTCCTTCTATAGTATTCTCAAAAATAGCGGGTGTGTAATCGGTTAATTGAAATTGTTCATAGGCTATTAAAAAATGCTCAGGTATTAAAGCAGAAGCTGTTTTGGTGGTTGCAAAAATGTTTAAAAAATATTCTGCGTTTGTGTTTGTAAGTTCAGGAAGTTCTAGCTGTATTTCTTTTGATGCATAGGGAACTACTTCTACCTCAGGTAGGTTTCCCTTCGCTATCTGAATTCCATTTTCCATCAAGCTCCAAGAAAAATCGTATTCCGAGAGATTTGTGAAATCATATTTATTGGTCAGGGTAATTTTCCCCGTTTTTGGATTTTCAGAATCAAATTTCACGTATTGGTATACTTTTTTCACCTCATATAACGAAGGATGTGCAGACCGATTAGGATTTACGATTCCGTTCAAGCAAAAATTATCATCGTTTTGAAGATCTTGCCCACCAAGATCCCCACCAAAAGCGTAAAATTCAATTCCATCCTCATTTTTGGTTTTGAGGCCCTGATCTACCCAATCCCAGATAAACCCACCTTGTAATACATCATACTTTTCTATAGCATCCCAATAATCTTGAAAGTTGCCAACACTATTCCCCATAGCATGCACATATTCACATTGTATAAAGGGCCGTTTAGGATTGTTTTCCGCATAGGCTATGCTTGTATCTATCGTGGCGTACATAGGTGCCTGTATATCAGAATTCGCATACTTTGTTGCACCTTCATATTGGACTGGCCTTGTGGAGTCATGCGCTTTTAACCAAGCGTAGGTGGCCTCAAGATTTTGACCGTTACCCGCTTCATTTCCTAAGGACCAAGTAACAATGGAGGTATAGTTTTTATCACGTTCGAACATACGAATAGTGCGGTCCAGGTGCATGGCTTTCCATTCCGGTCTATAGCCTGGGTGAATTTTTTTGGCCTCTTCGTTTTTATCAAGGCCTTGATTGGTAGTACCCATTCCATGGATTTCTATATTGGCTTCATCTACAATATAAAAGCCATATTTATCTGCCATCCTATAAAAGAATGGGTTCTTAGGATAGTGACTGCAACGAATCGCGTTTATATTACTACGTTTCATCACTTCCATGTCTTTTAGTGTAAGTTCTTCACTAATAACGTGTCCGGTTTCTTCATCATGATCGTGTAAGTTTACCCCTTTGATAAGCACAGGTTGCCCATTGACCAAAAATTGGTTGTTTTTGATTTCCACTTTTCGGAAACCTATTTTTGAACTTATAGCTTCGGTAACCATTCCTTTTTTATTCTTTACCACAAATAATAAGGTGTAGAGGTAGGGCTTTTCAGCGTTCCAAGTTTTTATATATGGTATCTTCTTTTCGAAGTTTAGTGTATTGTTCCCTTCTGTAAGGTCAATTTTTTTGGTTTCTGCATAGATTTCGGTATCCACATCCAATAACTTTACCTGTATTTGATATCCTTTGGCTTCTTTGTCAGAAGTATTGATTTGTAAATTAAGGTTGAGCATACCATCGGTATAGTTATTTTCTAAATCCGCAATGGCCCTATAGTCTTTAAGGGTTGTTTTATTAGTGGCATATAGGTAAACATTACGGTCTATACCACTGAGACGCCAAAAATCTTGATCTTCCATATAACTTGCGTCAGACCAGCGCAATACTTGGACAGCCAGCGAATTTTCCTCCTTTTTTAGGTATTGCGTAATATCAAATTCAGCAGGTGTTTTACTGCCTTCACTATAACCGACCTTTTTTCCATTTATCCAAACGTAAGTAGCACCACTTACGCCCTCAAAGTGTAGATATATGTTTTTCCCGTTCCAATTTTCGGGAATTTCAAAATTACGTTTGTAGCTTCCTACAGGATTTTCATCATGGGGAATAAAAGGAGGGTTTTTGGGGAACGGATAAACTATATTGGTATATATAGGAATACCGTGTCCTTCTAGTTCCCAGTTAGAGGGAACAGAGATTTTGTCCCAGTGGGAAGTATCAAAAGCAGAATTGAAAAAATCAATAGGTCTTTCAGGGACACTTTCAACATAGTTGAAATCCCAATTTCCATTTAAAGATTGATAGAAAGGAGAGTTCTCCCAACTTTCATTTTCTAGAGCGTTCTTAACGGTTTCATACCGGTAAAAAGAAGCTGTTGGAGTTTCTCGATTAATTTGAAATATTTCAGGATTCTCCCATTCAGCATTTTCCCATTTTTGGACTTGGGCGTTTGTAGCCAGGAAAAGAAAGAGACCTATTAGAGTTGCAGAAAACCTAAATTTTTTCTTATTGGATACTAAAATATGCATGACAGTATTCGTTTAGAAAATGGATTTTCCAAGATAAACAAACTTTAAAGAAGAAAGACGTAGTTGTCTATCTTTCAAATACTTTTTCAAAATATTCACATACAACGATCATACTTTCTCTTGGGACTCGTCCATATGCTTCCAGTTCTCTGGTATATTGATCCCAGTGTTTATTTTTCCAGTATGCTATGGAAGAATCACCTTCACCTTCAATTTTTGAATAAGATTCCCTAATACTAAAGAATGGTTTAAGACGCACGGCTACCGTTCTTAAAATACATTTGGCATTTCCTTTCCAATCTGTGAGTACGGTAAAATCGCCAATTTTGGGAAGCGGTTCCTTTCTATATTGAAGCCCTAATAAGGAATGAGAAGTAGCTCTTTTTTTTCCTGATAAGATTAAATTAAGCGTTTCCTTTATTTCTTTTTCATCCTCACCAATTTGTGTTACTTTGGGTTCATGTGAAAATGCGTACTCAAGGTGATTATCTAAATAGTCTCCCCATAAATTTCTAGCTGATGCATTTTTCATATTATATACACTTTTGGTTTAAGAAAATTTATCTCCATTAATCTCTTTTGCAGCATGATGCGCTGCCCTGGCGGTAAAAGCCATATAAGTAAGCGATGGATTAACACAGCTGGCGGATGTCATAAACGCACCATCTGTCACATAAATATTAGGCACGTCATGAACCTGATTATGTTGGTTCACAACAGAAGTCCTGGGATTCCAACCCATGCGAGCCCCACCCATTTCATGAATGCCAAGACCGGGACCGGTAGTTCTTTCATAGGGCTTTATGTCTTTGAATCCCGCAGCGGTAAACATTTCCGTAATCTGTTTGATGATATCTTCCCGCATTTTATATTCATTTTCCTTAAATTCAACATCAAAGTCCAACTGAGGAAGTCCCCATTGATCTTTTTCGGTAGTACTCAAGGTAACTCTGTTGTCATGGTAGGGTAGCATCTCACCAAATCCGGTAGCGCCAATTTGCCAATCACCGGGTTTTAATACTGCCTCCTTTAGGTCTTTCCCGTAATTGAGTTCTGCTACCGAAGCAGTCCAATCCTCTCTGCTGGCTCCGCCCTGGTAACCAAAACCCCTCAGGTAATCTTTCTTTGAGGTCTTTGTTTCCATATTTACAAACCGGGGAATATAAAATCCATTTGGGCGCCTGCCTTTATAATATTTATCCAGATGTCCTTCTACTCTGGCAGAAGCGCCTAATTGATAGTGATGGTCCATTATATTTCTACCCAATTGATCATGATCATTACCTATACCATTTGGAAAATGTTCTGATTTGGATTGCAGAAGGATTCCGACGGAGGCCATTGCAGACGCACATAAGAATATCACCTTTGCCTCAAATTCATATTTTTCATGGGTCTCTTTATCAATAACCCGGACTCCTGTTGCTCTTTTGGTATTATCATCATAAATAATTTCATAAACGATAGAATTTGGCCGTAAGGTCATGTTTCCTGTTCGTTCTGCAGCGGGTAGAGTAGAAGAATTACTACTAAAATAGCCTCCGAAAGGGCATCCACGCCAACATCTATTTCTAAACTGACAGGGGGTTCTCCCTTCTATATTACCCTCTTTATCAGTAATATTCGCCACACGCCCAATAGTGAGTAACCGTCCATCATCGAACTCTTCAGATAATACATTTTTTAGATCTTCCTCGGGGCACATAAGATCCATTGGTGGATGAAACTTACCATCGGGGAGATGGCTTAAACCCAATTTTTCCCCACTAACCCCTATATATTCTTCTACTTTATCATACCATGGAGAGATATCCTTATAACGCACCGGCCAGTCTACCCCAATGTTATCTTTTAGGTTGGCTTCGAAGTCAAGATTACTCCAACGGTAACTCTGGCGCCCCCATGTTAATGATCGTCCTCCTACATGGTAACCACGAATCCAGTCGAAGCGTTTTGTCTCCACATAAGGGTGCTCCAAATCGTTCACAAAAAAATGTTTTACATCTTCTTTAGGTGCCCAATTTACCCTTTGTTGCTTGTGGTACTTTTTCCGATCTTCTCTGGATAAGTCATTATTGTTAGGAAGATCCCATGTGTCCATATTCATTGTGGGATAATCTTTAATATGTTTTACCATACGTCCTCGTTCGAGGACCAGAGTTTTTAGACCTTTTTCACATAATTCTTTGGCAGCCCATCCTCCACTTATCCCGGTGCCTACAACTATGGCGTCATATTTCTCCTTCTGATTCATGCTATATTTTTATATTAATTCTGATGTAATCGCTATATTTAACACTTCCCATGTGAAGAAATAATAGTTGAATATTTACTCATTAAATATAGGATTTAATTTTTGAAACTTAATAAAATGCAAATTTGATTAACCAATAAGGAACATACCATGAAAACAATTAAAGGACCCGCTGTTTTTTTAGCCCAATTCGTAGATAGTAAAGCCCCGTTTAATTCGCTCGACGGCATGTGTAAATGGGCATCCGACTTAGGATATAAAGGAGTTCAAATACCCACCTGGGAAAACTTTTTAATTGATTTGGACAAGGCAGCTGAAAGTCAGACCTACTGCGATGAATTAAAGGGGACCATTAATTCCTACGGATTAGAGATTACCGAACTATCTACTCACTTGCAAGGGCAGTTGGTGGCTGTAAACCCGGCTTATGACCTTATGTTTGATAATTTTGCTCCAGATGCTGTAAAAAATAATCCAAAAGCCCGCACGGAATGGGCAATAGATGTTGTTAAAAAGGCTGCCACAGCAAGCCGAAGATTAGGAATAAGTGCACACGCTACATTTTCTGGAGCTTTATTATGGCACACATGGCATCCATGGCCTCAGCGGCCACCCGGATTGGTGGAAATGGGCTTTGAAGAACTGGCAAAAAGATGGCTGCCTATATTGAATCATTATGATGAGGAAGGGGTCGATGTCTGTTACGAAATTCACCCCGGAGAAGACCTCCACGACGGGGATACTTTTGAGCGGTTCCTAAAGGCAACAGGAAATCATAAGAGGGTAAATATACTTTATGACCCCAGCCATTTTGTATTACAACAATTAGATTATATTACTTATATAGACCATTATCACGAATTTATCAAATCTTTTCATGTAAAGGATTCGGAGTTTAATCCCACGGGTAAAAAGGGAGCTTTTGGCGGCTATAATGACTGGGGTGACCGCGCAGGTCGGTACCGTTCCCTTGGAGACGGACAGATCGATTTCAAAACCATTTTTTCAAAACTAACGCAGTACGGTTGTGATGTGTGGGCCGTGATGGAATGGGAATGCTGTATAAAAAGCCCTGAACAGGGAGCCCGTGAAGGAGCTATCTTTATACAGGATCATATCATTGAAGCTACCGAAAAAACATTCGATGATTTTGCCGGGGGTGCCATTGATAAAGTTGTACTAAAGAAAATCCTGGGAATTTAAGACAATACGAATATGAAAAATATACTAAGTATCATGTTATTTGCGGACTGGGAGGATTTTGGAAAGCACCAAACCGGGAAGATCACGTTGCAGGATCATGGCGAAACGATAAGTATAGGTTATAGAAATATTAAGATAAAAGAACTGTAATTATGAATCGATACTATTTGTTGTCTCTTATTCTTCTCATTATAGGTTGTAAAGAGGGATCCCAGGATACACCTATGCTTAATGAAGATACTTCTGATGAGGTAATAGTTTACAAGGAATACATGGGGGAAGAACCCACAGAACCTGAACAGACGGAGTTCTATGAGCCTGTTCCAATCACAGTAAACCCAACAGGAAATGAAGGCGTACCGAGCGATGCTATTGTTCTTTTTGATGGTAGCGATTTCGAAAAATGGGAGATGGTAAATGATAGTTCTACCGTAGTTTGGCATCTGAATGATGATAGCAGTATGACGGTAAAAGATTCAACAGGCAATATACAGACCAAACAGAAATTTGGGGATGTGCAGTTACATATTGAATGGAGGTCACCTGCAGAAGTGCATAGGGATGGCCAGAATAGGGGGAATAGTGGTATATTTTTATCGGGCCTCTATGAAGTTCAGGTTTTGGACAATAATGATAATGACACCTATGTAAATGGTCAGGTGGGCTCAATTTACAAACAACATGTGCCTCTGGCGAAAGCTTCTGTACCTACCGGGGAATGGAATACCTATGATATAATCTATCATGCCCCTGAGTTTAATTCAGAAGGGGGTAAAATAAAATCGGGAACCATAACAGTAATCCACAATGGCGTGCTCGTTCAGGATCATGTAGAAATTAAGGGAACTACTCCTTATACAGGATGGCCTAAAAACCCACCACATGGTAAGGGTCCTTTGATGCTTCAGGATCATAGTGATAATAGCCGCGTGAGCTTCAGAAATATATGGATAAGGGAATTATAGTAAAAATCCCCGGGCACCAAAAATTCACTTTGAGATTTTAGTACCTTTACGAAAATTAAAGACAATTTATGATCCAATCCATGACAGGGTTCGGGAAGCATATGGTGCAGCTTCCTTCTAAAAAAATCACCATCGAATTAAAATCCCTTAACAGTAAAAGCCTGGATATCAATGCCCGCATGCCTTCGGCCTATCGGGAAAAAGAATTGCAACTGAGAAAGACTATTGCGAGCTCGTTGATCAGAGGAAAAATAGATTTTGGTTTATACGTGGAAATTACTGGAAACGAAACCTCATCAGTCGTAAATGAAGGCGTATTAAGACAATATATGAAACAGCTTAGGTCAATCGCAGATGGGGATGACATAAGACTAATGGAAATGGCTTTAAGATTGCCGGATGCTCTTAAAACCGATCGGGAAGATATTGATGACTCCGAATATAAAATCATTCAGGATACTTTGGAGAAGGCTTTAAAAGAAATAAATGATTTCAGGTCAGAAGAAGGTGTAGTGCTTGAAAAAGATTTTATGGAGAGAATCTCTACCATAAAAGGCCTGTTAAAAAACGTGGTTCAAATGGACCCGGATAGGTTATCCACCATCCGTGAGCGATTGGAAAAGGCGGTAGCAGATCTAAAGACTGAAGTGGACGCTAACCGTTTTGAACAGGAACTGATTTATTACCTGGAAAAATATGATATTACAGAAGAGAAAGTGCGATTAGATAACCATTTAGACTATTTTATTGAGACAATGAAATCTGCTGATTCCAATGGTAAAAAATTGGGTTTTATCAGCCAGGAAATTGGACGGGAAATAAATACAATAGGATCGAAGGCTAATTACGCGCCTATGCAACAGCTAGTGGTACAAATGAAGGACGAGTTGGAAAAGGTTAAGGAACAAATGCTCAATGTACTTTAATGAAGGGAGGTAAACTTATTATTTTTGCTGCTCCTTCCGGAAGCGGTAAAACAACTATAGTGGAACATTTGTTGAAGCAGGAAGAGCTAAATCTGGCATTTTCCGTTTCCGCCACTTCAAGACTAAGAAGGGGTGCAGAAAAACATGGGGTAAACTACTATTTTATATCTATAAATGAATTTAAAAGTCATATAAAAAATGATGATTTCCTGGAATGGGAAGAAGTATATAGAGATAATTTTTATGGGACATTAAAAAGTGAAGTAGAGCGTTTATGGGCGGAAGGTAAGAATGTAATATTTGACATTGATGTTGCAGGCGGCTTGCGGATTAAAAAGAAATATCCCAATAAGACACTGGCAGTATTTGTAAAACCACCAAGTGTAGACGAATTAAAAATAAGACTTAAAAAGCGCAGTACAGAGAGTGAGGATAAAATTAATATGCGTATTGCAAAAGCTTCGGTGGAATTAGCTACGGCTCCGCAATTTGATAAAGTAATAAAAAACTACTCTTTGGATACCGCACTTAATGAGGCACATGATTTGGTTGCAAATTTTATTGGGATAGCGAGAAAGTAACTCCAGCTGAGAAAAGGCAGTGTCATGTATTAGACAAATTCTCCTGGTAAAAAATACGAATAAAATATAGCCATTCTTAATGAAAAAAATTGGCCTTTATTTCGGGACATTTAACCCAATACATATTGGACATTTAATAATTGCCAATTATTTGGTTGAGTTTTCTGATTTAGATGAAGTATGGTTTGTGATTACACCACAGAGTCCTTTTAAAGTAAAAAAGACCTTACTGGATAATAACCATCGCTACCAAATGGTGTTTGAAGCCGTAAATGATTATCCTAAACTTAAGGCAAGCAAAATAGAATTTGATTTGCCTCAACCAAATTATACTATAAATACTTTGGTTCATTTTGGAGAGAAGTTTGGTAATAACAACCAATTTTGCCTGATAATGGGCGAGGATAATTTAAAGGGATTCCATAAGTGGAAAAATTATAATGTGATATTGGAAAATCATGACATCTATGTTTATCCCCGAATTTCTGATGGTTCTTCGGATCACCAATTTAGAGGGCATCCAAGAATTCATCCAGTAAATGCGCCGATTATGGAAATCTCGTCTACATTTATTCGTAAACAACACAAGTTGGGTAAGAATATTAGACCAATGGTACCAGATGCGGTATGGACTTATTTGGATGAGATGAATTTTTATAGATAGTAACAAACTTAAGAAAGGCCTAATGTTCAAGACACCAGGCCCTTCCAACTTAGCAACATCAGGGGTAAACTTTATCTACTAATGAATGCAGCAAGAATTATAGAAATTCTCCTTCTTCACTCATCATCACTTTCATTGTTTTATCCCCATTTTGTAACTTTATCTTAAAGTTTTTTAAGGCACCTTTTCTATCCTCATATCTAATTCGATAAACATCCTTGACAATTTCCCAATTTGGGAATCTATCCTGAAGCGCTTTACTTACGGCTTCTGGCAATTGAATGTCATTGAATTTTTCAATGGTTCTTAGAATTTTACCATCAGGATCATAAACAGCAACTAATTTCCCATCAGGAATTACAAATGAAACTGTATAATAATCATAATTGTCCTGATAATAATCCTTGGTAGTTACATCATAAGCAGCTGCCTTGCGTTCCAGCATTTTAACAGGCACTGCTGCTACTTTGTTATCTGTTGTATTTAAATACTTGTAATTTACAGCTTCAACTACAACTTCTGATAGTTCCTCTAATTTGGCCTCTTGCGAATACGCAAAGCTAATTAGACCTATAGCCATTAAACTTAAAATAAATTTTTTCATGATATTAGATTTTAGATGTTATTAAATAGCAACTTCATTTTGGTTCTATTGTATTGAAGAGTTGCTCCTTTTTATTCTCTTAAAATGAATTATATCGGTTAGAATTTACTCTGGTATTTGGATTGCTATAGGAAACTGCGAAAAATAAAAGGCTCTATCCATATCCGGGACAGAACCTTTTATTTCAGTATTACAGCTACATTAAAATTGTAACTATAATCAGATTGAATTAAGCTAATTTCTACAGAAACTCACCATCTTCGTTTACCTTAACCTTCATTGTTCTATCCCCATTTTGCAATTTGAGTTTATAATGCTTTTTGGCACCCTTTTTATCTGTATAGCTAACCCGATAAATATCGCTTACTATATCCCAGTTTGGGAAACGCTCTAACAATGCTTTAGATACAGCGGCTGGCAATTTAATGTCTTTAAATTTTTCAATAGTTCTTAAAATCTTACCATCAGTATCATAAGCGGCTACTATCTTTCCGTCAGGAATGTAGAATTCGACGGTATAGTAATCATAATCATCCTGGTAATAGTCCTTTGTTGTTACATCATAGGCGGCAACTTTTCGTTGCAGCATTTGAACAGGTACTGCAGCAACTTTGTTATCTGTTTGATTTAAATATTTGTAATTCACTGCTGTAACTACAACTTCAGATAGTTCTTCCACTTTGGTAATTTGTGAATATGCCAGGCTAGTTATGCCAATAACCAATAAACTTAAAATAAATTTTTTCATAATTCCAGATTTTAGATGTTGATAAATTTTACGCTTTGTAGCGTAACTCTGGTTAAAAGTATAAAAGCCAATAGTCTTATGAAATGATCTTGGTCAGTTCAACTATTGGGATCAAACAAGGTAACCTGGTAAGAATAATCCATTAATACCCCGTTAAGCTCCACATCTTTAAGCGTAATTGTATACGATGAGTCCGTGGTCACATTGGTATTGATGTTTTCAGGTATCCAAACAAAGGTAGGGTCGCCGTAGGAATTACTCAATGCCTCAATTTGAAGATTTATACTATTGTTATTTGCATCCAGCATTGAAACCGTGGTGGAAGAAAAATTTGCCCCGGCAATTGAGAATGACCATCTTGGGAAAACAAGCCTATCCGGAATATATCCCTCAGGTGGCCAGGAGATAAATTCAGGAGCGTCAGTTGGCGGGGTACCTGAATTTCCCAATACCCATATTGCATTGGACCTATTTGTGTTACCAATACCAATTTCCTGTAAACGAGGCCATAACAACCATCTCCTATGGCCTACAGGGCCATTATCTGATCCCTGGTCTCTAATATATGAATCAATAGCTTCCGCATTTTTTGTCATAGTCAAAAGAGAATTACCGGCACCTTCTTTACCTTCAGTAGTGTAACATTTCCAAGATGAAGGTGGGTCGTGGTCTAGCTGATTATTTGCATTCATAATTAAGGCCGCCATCTGGGCTTTATCGCTTTTCGACAGGTTCTCCGAAATTATATTATTTAAACCTACCGCATTTCTGTAGTAATCCAGGCGTTGTAGTATTTTAGCCCTGGTTAGTTCCGGAACGTTTCCTGGGTTACAGGAAGGCTCGTCGCCAGTCCATGACATGTCTGACCCGGAGGTTTGAGAAGCAAGGTAATAATCTGAATAAAGATTTTTTGCCTCTATGCGGGCAACATTATCCATGGGTACTTCTTGCTCGGTTTCTATCTGTTGGATGTCATCTTGCTCTAATGCGTCCTCGCTGCATGAAGTAATAAAGAAGAGCAAGCTTAAACCAAATAGGAAATAACAGGCCGATAAAGAAGATGGTAATTTCATAGTAATGACTTGTTGCTTTCCACATAACGCAGCCACTACCAAAAAGGTATTTATTTTTCGATGAACGGAACAAGCATTCTATTTAGTCAATTAATGCTGATGTTTTAGTAAGGGTATCCGTACCTAAATATTTATCATTTGTATTATAGTACCATGTTCTTATTTTTGGGATTTTAATCCCATTAATTTCTTCCAGACCGGTTAGAATAATATATTCACCATCATTTTTTTCTTCATCGTGGTAAAACTGATAAACTTCGAGGGCGGAAGTTGCAGGATCAAAATAAAAGTACCAGGTATCTTTCCCAACGGGCTCTTTATAGGCAACCTTAAGTACATTATAAATCTTCCCTTTAAATGTTTTCTTGTATACCTTTGGATCCATTGGTGTCCCCGGGTCTTTTAACTTCATAGGCAGCCCATATAAATAGGTATAATAGTTTCTCATGGTATGGGCACGTTCACAAGTTAATCTGTGTTTTTTAGTTTCTTCTTCAGATATGGTTTCAGAACCATTAAGCAACAGTTTGCAATTACCCTTGTCCATGATTTGCTCTGTAATTACCTTGTCTTTTTTAGCAACTAACTTAAAATATTGTTGAGGTAGATCAATCGTTATCTCGCTTAACCTATCGCTGCTATTAGGGGTCTTCATGGTAATAAAAAGCTGCCCTTTAAAATCCTCCCAATTTCCTTGTGGATCGTGAAATGTTATCGCTTTGTTCAGCAGTTGGGGAGCAGTAAGGTCCTGCCCAAAAACGATAGTCGTACTCAAGGCACAAAATAACAGTAAGAAAGCTTTTGTCATAATTTGATTATTTTCTGTATTATAAAGAAATACAATATCTTAAATTTACCTAGAATTAACAATTTGTTTACTTAAATTTAAATATTATACATCCGACATATAGATGCAATACGGATTTACAGATATTTTAGAATTGATTGGCTCCCTGGGGTTATTCCTTTTTGGGATGAAAGTAATGAGCGATGCCTTGTTAAGGCTGGCCGGGAATAAAATGCGGTCTATTCTTGCGACCATGACTTCTAACCGGTTTTTAGGTATAACAACCGGGTTTCTCATTACATCCGTAATACAGTCTTCTTCCGCCACGACGCTTATGGTGGTAAGCTTTTCAAATGCTTCTTTGCTAACCTTGCCGGAGGCCATAAGTGTAATCATGGGTGCCAATATAGGGACTACCATTACGGCATGGTTAATTACACTCCTGGGTTTTAAGGTAAGCATGAGTTCTATAGCACTCCCTTTAGTAGGCTTTGGGTTTTTATTTACGTTTTCAAAGAAAGACAATACAAAAAACTGGGGTCAGTTTATCATAGGATTCGCCATTTTGTTCATTGGATTACAGTTTTTAAAGGATGCCATGCCTAATATTAATGATAATCCCCAAATCCTGGAATTTCTTTCAAGGTACACGAATGCGGGATTTTGGTCAGTGCTTCTTTTTTTGTTAATTGGCACCATACTTACCCTGATAATTCAATCTTCCAGCGCTACAATGGCACTAACGCTGATTATGACTGCCCAGGGCTGGATCCCTTTTGAATTGGCCGCCGCCATGGTTTTAGGTGAGAATATTGGCACCACCATAACAGCAAATATTGCGGCAATTGTTGGCAATTATCTGGCAAAAAGAACTGCAAGGGCCCATTTTATTTTTAATGTTTTGGGTGTAATCTGGATGCTGGCTGTGTTCTATCCATTTTTACAAATGATAAGCTGGATGGTACAGAAATTAGGATCTGCATCCCCATTTGTAAGTGCTGCCGCTGTACCGGTTGCTATTTCCTTATTCCACACAGTATTCAATGTACTGAATACATTTTTATTGGTTTGGTTTATCAAGCCCATTGCCCGATTGGTAGAAAAAATGGTTCCGGAGAAACTTGATCCGGAAAAGGCCATTGAAGAACCAAAATATTTGGCTAAGGAAATGCTGCGCTATCCGGAAACCGCAATTGCCTCCCTTATAAAGGAAACTAAATATTTATATAAAAATGCCATTTTTGAAATTGTGGCCCATGCTTTAAATATCCACCGGGAAGATATAATATCAGATATTAAACCGAAAACTGTGGTTAAAAAATCTAAGGAGGATTTTAAAACGGATGTACGGGCATTGTATTTGAGAAAAGTAAAAACTATTTATGGAGAAATAATAAAGTTTGCGGTACACGCCCAAAGTAACCTGAAATTAACTGACGCACAAAACAATCAAATTATGGAACTTAAATTGGCTAACAGGAAAATGGTTGAAATAATTCGCGATGTACTTGAATTGGGAAATAATATTTCTAGATATTTAGCTTCGGATAATAAACATATTAAAAAGGTTTATAATACGTT
>CBDTVT010000033.1:0-22398 GCA_965364275.1 uncultured Eudoraea sp.
CAACCCCTCTATCCCTGAGAGCTGTGACGGAATTTATAATATTATCAGTCGCCATTGCCATATGCTGAACTCCTGCCCCGTTATAAAATTGAATATACTCTTCTATCTGAGATTTCTTTTTACCTTCTGCCGGTTCGTTAATTGGAAATTTTATCCTGCCATTGCCATTACTCATCACCTTGCTCATTAATGCGGTATAATCTGTTGAGATGTCCTTATCATCAAATGAAATCAATTGTGCAAAACCCATGACTTTACCATAAAATTCGCACCATTTGTTCATTTCATTCCATCCTACATTACCAACCATATGATCTATATACCTAAGCCCAACATCTGTGGGCTTGTAATACGGGTCCCATTTAATATATCCAGGCATAAAAACCCCACTATATTGACCTCTTTCTACAAATACGTGAACAGTTTCCCCATATGTATGTATTCCCGACAAAATTATTGAACCATCATCATCTTTAAGTACTTTAGGCTCAAAATAACTCTCAGCACCTCTACTGGTAGTTTCCTTATAACTTTGAGTAGCATCATCTACCCACAACGCTATAACTTTTACTCCATCACCATGCGATTCAACATGTTTGTTTATTTCCCCTCCCGGAACAAGAGATGATGTAAGTACAAGCCTAATTTTATCTTGTTCTATAACATAAGACACTCTGTCCTTAAGTCCGGTTTCCAAGCCTGCGTATGCCAAAGGTTGAAAGCCCCAGGCAGACATATAGTAGTATGCCGCCTGCTTTGCATTACCCACATAGAGTTCTACATGGTCTGTGCCCAATAAAGGTAAAAAATCTTCCGCTTCGGGATTTTCCTTCGGCAACCTTAATGATGTTTTATCTAATATTTCCATGATTCCTTTTTGAATTGAATAGTAACTAAAAGTATTTTGGGAAAGCTTAGTTCCCCCCAGAGTTCCGGTGTATTTACCACATTGCCCTAAGATGGGCAGAAATATCAATTCTATTTTGTAACATTATGTCTTTTAACCCTTACAAATATCGGAAAAAACTGGCAATCTCCGTTAAAAACAAAACGCATTTCCAGTTAAAGGAAAGTTCTTTATACTTCTAAAACCAATAACCAACGCTGACGAAAAAATTACCATCACTTATTTCAGGTGTCCAGGAATACATTAATTGTACAGGCCCTAAAAAAGATTCCCACCCATAAGACAAGGCATAACCCGAAAAATTTGGCAGTGTAAACCATTCCCCGGTTCTGAAAAGATCATCTTCAACATTAGCGAAATTAGCAGAAAACATGGCGTGATGCTTTTTAACAAACTCAAAATCCAAACGCCCATAAGCCTTGACATAACTATTCCCGGGTAAACTCAGAAAATCATACCCTACAAAAGGCATAAAGTTATTTATAAGATCATTCCCGTAACCTCCTAAAACAAAATCCAATGCTTTTACTTCAGAATTACCAAGTTTAAACCCACCTTCAGTTATCAGGTTTACGGAAAGTTTTCCCACGATAGGAAAAGCCGCCCCAAATTTTGCTTTGGCAATTGAGAACTCGGTGAAATTATCATTAAAATCTGAGGAAAATAAATACAAATGTAAATCACCATTAAAATACAGCCCTTTTGAGGGAAAGTATCTATCATTATATGTATCCAGTATTAGTTTACCATAAGCGCCAAAATAATTACTATTTTCAAAATATAAACGTTCGCCGTTTGCAGGTGGAGAGACAACAATATCCTGGTTGTTAAAGGTGCGGGTACTATATTTCAACAGTTTATGTTCAGCGCCTATTATAAAAGCAAATTCTTCTTTAAAAACGGTCTGGAGATATAGCTGATTTGTGAAATCTGATACATTCAGATTTATTTCATTAATCCCTGCGACATTTGCCACACTAAAATTAGAGCGAATTACATCTAAATCAATTTCATAATCAAAATCATTGAGTCGTGAATTTACCCCAAAACTCCAGTAGGAACCCTTATCCATGTAGTATTGAAAATTATACCTTATATTATCTCCAAGGGCAAAGTCAATTGAAGCCACATCATCCTTCATAAACAAATTCTTTTTTGTAAGGTTTATTAGTGCGGCCGTTTTGTATAAATCATCATAGTGTACTCCAAGTCTTAAATAAGCCTTATTGGGGTTTTCTCTTAACTTAAGAATTAATTCTTCGCCTACCTCATCTGAAACCAGTTCATAGCGAATTGAAGTGAAATTATTTGTAGCAGCAAGATTACTAACCCCTTGCTGTAACTTTTGAAACGTAGTTTTGGCAGGTAAATCAATCCGCAATTTCCCCTTGACATATGCCCGGGAATAATTAATATTCCCTTCTATGACTAATTTATTAATAAATATGGAATCTTTGGGTTCTATATTCTTAGCATTTTTTCTAATATTTTTTTGTTTTGCTGCCAATTCCTTTAAGGTCTCAAGATGTTCAAGGGCTGCCAACTTACCGCTTTCTATAATAGTCTCTGCTAAATCAAAATCAATAACAGAAAAGTCGTCCACATCGGGTCTAATATAAATATCCGTTTCAGAGACCTTTTCCTTCATATCGTTAATGGTCCGGAAATTATTAATCTGAAGTAATATATCCGTAGCTGATTTAAGAGATTCACGGTCTCTCAGACCGTGCTGCACATCCACTCCTATAATAATATCAGCTCCAAGTTGCTTTACTTCCATTATTGGATAATTGTTTAATACCCCACCATCGATTAAAATCTGACCATCTACTTCTGCGGGTTCAAATAATGAAGGAAATGTACCACTTGCCATAACAGCCTCGGGAAGATATCCTTTATTAAGTAAGACCTCAGTACCGGTCTCCATATTAGTCGCCATGCAAAAAAATGGAATAGGTAACTTATTAAAATCGTTCACGTCCTTTACATGATATAGCAGACGTACGAGTTCATTGTAAATTTTTTGACCCCCTGAAATGGCCTTTGGGAACGATATTTTAAATTTATTAAAAGGGAGCGTAATTGCATATCTTTCAGAATCTTCTTTTTCATAAAACGTCTTTGCACCCCTTGGAAGATTGTCCTGAATAAGATCACTAAAATCAGCTTCTCTAAAAATGGAATCCAGTTCATTGGCAGAATATCCCGAGGCATATAATGACCCCACAATGGCTCCCATGCTCGTGCCTCCAATATAATCAATAGTAATACCAGCTTCTTCAATTACCTTTAGCGCGCCTATATGAGCCATCCCCTTTGCCCCACCACCACTAAGAACCAATCCTACTTTTATCGGCTGATCTGGCTCAATTAACTGCGCCCGACTAACTCCGAAACATAGAATAAACGTAAGAATCAAGGCCAATTTTTGCATCAGGTTAAGATATGGGATTAATGGAAGTTTTCATAAATTTTCTTTGCCATAGCATGTCCAACAGTTTTTGAAAGATCCTCAATTGAAGCTTTCTTTATTCTATTGACAGATTTAAAGTTTTTGAGCAACTCTTCTGCCGTTTTCTTACCCACTCCTTTAATATGTTCCAATTCAGAATCAATAGCGGCTTTACTTCTCTTATTTCTGTGAAAAGTTATCCCGAATCTATGTGCCTCATTTCTTAATTGTTGAATTATCTTAAGCGATTCAGACTTTTTGTCCAGATATAATGGTATTGGATCATTCGGAAAATAAATTTCTTCCAGTCTTTTCGCTATTCCAATAATGGCTATTTTACCTCTAAGACTTAGTAAATCAAGGCTCTTTACAGCAGAAGACAGTTGACCTTTTCCCCCGTCGATCACTATAAGTTGTGGTAGTCCCGAATCTTCCTCCAATAATCTTTTATAGCGTCTGTACACCACCTCCTCCATTGATTTGTAATCATCAGGACCATCTACAGTTTTAATATTAAAATGCCTATACTCTTTTTTGTACGGTTTTCCATTTCTGAAAACCACACATGCTGCAACGGGATTACTTCCCTGAATGTTTGAATTGTCAAAACATTCTATATGCCTTGGCTCTTCAGCAAGGCGAAGATCTGTCTTCATCTGCGCCATAATCCGGTTTGAATGTCTATCGGGATCCGTAATTTTTACCTGTTTAAATCTTTCCTGCCTGTAGTACTTTGAATTTCTTTCAGACAACTCCAAGAGCTTCTTTTTATCCCCTAATTTGGGAACCGTGATTTTTAAATCATCGCTTACAACACATGTAAAAGGGAGAAGAATTTCGTTGGACTGAGAGTTAAATCGCTGTCGAATTTCAATAATCGCCAATTGTAAAAGCTCTTTATCTGATTCTTCTAATTTCTTTTTTATTTCCATGGTGTGTGACCGAACTATGGATCCGTGGGAAAGTTGAAGGAAATTTACATAGGCAAATGCATCGTCGGAAATAATACTGAATACATCAATGTTGTTTATTTTGGGATTTACTATAGTAGATTTAACCTGATAATTTTCCAGGACCTCAATTTTATCCTTGACACTTTGTGCTTCTTCAAATTGCATCTCCTTCGCAAGTGTCTTCATTTGCGTTTTAAAATAGTGAATGGAAGACTTAAAATTACCTTTAATTATCTGTCTGATATCATCTATCTGTTTATGGTACTCTTCGGAATTTTGAAGTCCTTCACATGGGCCTTTGCAATTTCCAAGATGGTATTCCAGGCATAATTTATATTTTCCTGCATTTACTTTTTCAGGGGACAAATCATAATTACAAGTCCGCAGAGGGTACACACTTTTTATAAGTTCAAGTAAAATTTTTACAGTTTTCATACTGGTATAAGGACCATAATATTCGGAACCATCCTTTATTAGCTTTCGAGTCGGAAATATTCTTGGAAAGCGCTCATTTTTAATACAAATCCATGGATAGGATTTATCATCTTTGAGCAGTACATTATACCTTGGCTGATATTTTTTTATCAGGTTATTCTCCAGAAGTAATGCATCAGATTCAGTTTTTACAACTATATGTTTTAAGGAATCTATTTTCTTTACCAAAACACGAGTCTTTCCGTACTCATGCGTCTTATGAAAATAAGAAGAAACCCTTTTTTTAAGATTCTTTGCCTTACCCACATATAATATTTTACCGTCCGCATCATAGAATTGATATACTCCCGGACTGTCAGGTAATGTACTCAGTTTAATCTCCAATGGTATTTCGGGCATAAATTTGTATCCAGAATGGTTCTCTTCAATACAAAGGTAAGTTACAATTCAATTATTATAAACCATGTAACCCTTTTGTTAAGTTTGAAATCACACGGACCAAAATTGATAATTTGTTAATGTCCTCTATTAACAATTATTTGCAGCAAAAAATAATCATCTCTCATACTGTAAGATAATCATTTGAATATCAGATTTTTAACATAATATACTTAAGAATTTTGTATTATTTAATAGTAACATATATGTTAAGAGAATTGTAAATATTGTGCATTTCATCGATTATTTTGTGCTCTTTATAGGATAACTGACATATTTTTTTGATCTTTAACAAGAAAATTTATTTACTGCATGGAAAATTATGTCATCACTTTAGGTATGTACCTTATTTTGATGCTATTTTTTAAAATATATTTTGCTGTTGCGGCAAAAGATTAGTTTTTTTAAAATAGTTCCCCAAACTAGCTACAGGTTTAATCGGTGTTTATGCTAAAAAAAGAGCTTCGATTAAACTACCTTCAATTTAGAAATGAATTGTCTTCAGAAACAATTTCAAACTACAGTTTAGAAATTGCAAACAGTGTATTGGAATTACCTGTATGGACATTCGATTTTTATCACCTTTTTTTATCAATTGCAGAGAAAAATGAAATTGATACTGGTTTCATTATGTCTATTCTGCAGGGAAAAGATAAAAATATTGTACTTCCAAAAGTGTTTGATGATACTATTCTGGTTCATTATTTACTTACGGATAATACTATTTTAAGAAAAAACAAATGGAACATTCCGGAACCCGTGGATGGATTAGAGGTGCCTCCCCTTAAAATAGATGTTGTATTTATTCCCCTTTTGGCATTTGATAAACTTGGATACAGGGTTGGTTATGGCAAAGGGTTCTACGATAAGTTTTTAAAGGAATGCCGCGAAGATGTTATTAAAATTGGCCTTTCCTTATTTAAGCCAGTGGATAAAATTAGTGATACACAGAAACATGATATTCCAATGGATTACTGTGTTACTCCTGAGAAAGTCTATGTTTTTTAAGATGCTTTTTTTCCAAAAGCCTTTTTATTAAATACGATTAATATCCCTACCCCCGTGCTAATGGCGGTATCGGCCACATTAAATACCGGTTCAAAAAATCGAAAATTATCACCTCCAATCCAAGGAACCCATTCCGGCCAATTCGCATCAATTAGCGGAAAATAAAGCATATCAACTACTTTACCATAAAATAAGCTGCCATATGGTTCTTCAGAAAATAGTGTCGCCACCTGGTTATAACTGTCGTTGAAAAGTATCCCATAGAATAAAGAATCAAGAATATTTCCAAGCGCACCGGCAAAAATCAGGGAAACAGCAGTAATAAGAGTTGCTGTTGTTTTCTTCTTAATAATGTCATAAAGCCAATATCCAATTCCGATAATTGCAAAAAGGCGAAAAACAGTGAGAACCAATTTGCCGATTTTATCTGATATCGGTAAAATATCACTTAATTTGGCACCCCAGGCGGCTCCTTCGTTCTCAATAAAAAGAATTCTAAACCAGGAAAAAACTTCCGTTGATTCTCCTAGTTCAAAATGGGTTTTTATATATATTTTACTAAGCTGATCTATTAGTAAAACAATCACTATAATCAGCACTGACCTCTTAATATTCATTCTTTTTCAAAATAGATTCGGCTAAAATAGGGATTATTCTACCAACAAAAGGCCAGGATATTTATTTAAAACAAACCAATGGAAAATACGAATTCATCTTCTTCATTAGAATATTCCAGCCTTCTAACAGATTACATAGAATTTCTACTGGAATTGACAAAGCATAGTTAACCTCAAAATAGAAGACGCCTCGTGAACTTACAGCAATATAAATGCTTAAAATTTATATTTACTTTAAGATTGATAAACAGGAGATAAAAATATCTGACCTCTCTATTTTTGCATGTTTTTAGCCTCAATACTGAGGGTAGCATGAGGTACCAACTTAAGCCTATCTTTATTTATAAGCTTCCCAGTTACCCTGCAAATACCATAGGTCTTATTTTCTATCCTAAGCAATGCATTATTAAGATCCCGAATAAATTTTTCCTGGCGTATTGCTAATTGAGTGTTGGCTTCTTTACTCATTGTTTCAGAGCCCTCTTCGAATGCCTTGAAAGTTGGAGAGGTATCATCAGTACCATTATTCCCATCATTCATGTAGGAGCTCCTGAGTAAATCGAGATGGCTTTGAGCTTTCTCTATCTTTTCTTCTATAAGTACCTTGAATTCTTTTAATTCTTTATCGGTATACCTTACTTTTAAATCTTGTCCCATAATTTTAGTGTTTTTGGATAGACAATTTTGTGTTTACATCATCAAAGGAAATGGCCACGCCATCTTCCATTTGTTCTTCGAATTTAAGTTCAGAGGTTAAGGTTTCGTTCTTTATATAACTAATATTACTCTTAACTGCTCTTTCAACTAAACCGTCCTTTAATATTCTAATATCTATTTTATCTGTTACTTCAAAACCAGAATCTTTTCTCAGATTTTGAATTCTATTTACAAGTTCCCGAGCTATCCCCTCTTGTTTTAACTCCTCATCAATGGTGATATCCAATGCCACTGTTAGCGAACCCGAACTGGCGACCAGCCAGCCTTCTATATCCTGAGAAGATATCTCTACATCCTGTAACTGTAATATAATAAATTTATTTTCTATTTCAAGTGAAATTTTACCTTCACGTTCAATTTTTTGAATATCATTTTGATCCAGCTTGTTAACTACGGCACTTATCAGTTTCATGTCTTTACCAAACCTTGGGCCCAGTACTTTGAAATTGGGCTTAATACGTTTTACCAATATCCCAGAAGCGTCATCCAAAAGTTTAATTTCTTTTACATTAACCTCGGTTTTTATCAAATCTGCCACGGCTTCAATTTCTGAACGCTGTTTTTCATCCAAAACGGGGATCATAATTTTTTGCAAAGGTTGGCGCACCTTAATCTTTTCTTTCTGACGAATAGATAAAACAAGAGAAGATATGGTTTGGGCTTTTTGCATTTTACTTTCCAATTCCTTATTCACAAAATAAGAATTATATTCCGGAAAGTTAGATAAATGAACACTGTCAAAACGATCTATCCCTGTGGTTCTGGTCAAATCTATAAACAGCCTGTCCATAAAGAAAGGTGCAATTGGTGCAGAGAGTTTAGCGATAGTAACTAAACAAGTATATAGTGTCTGATAAGCAGATATTTTGTCTTCCTGGTAATCCCCTTTCCAGAACCTTCTCCGGCTTAAACGAACATACCAATTACTGAGGTTTTCCTGTACATAATCTGCTATAGCCCGGGCAGCTTTTGTAGGTTCATAAGTATCATAAGCCTCATCCACTCTTTTTATCAGGGTATGTAACTCCGATAATATCCATTGATCAATCTCCGGGCGATTTTCCAAAAGTATCTCCTTTTCAGAATAATTAAACTCATCAATATTGGCATACAGAGAAAAGAATGAATAGGTATTGTATAATGTTCCGAAAAATTTTCTTTTTACTTCCGCAATACCCTCGGCATCAAACTTAAGGTTATCCCATGGGTTGGCATTTGAAATGAGATACCAACGTGTTGCATCCGGGCCATATTCCTTTATAGTCATCCACGGGTCTGCAGCATTTCCCAGCCGCTTCGACATTTTTTTTCCTTCCTTGTCGAGCACCAGCCCATTGGAGACCACATTTTTATAGGCCACGGAATCAAAAACCATTGTTGCAATAGCATGCAATGTATAAAACCAACCTCTCGTCTGGTCAACACCTTCTGCTATAAAATCTGCCGGAAAAGTTTCCCGCTTATCAATAAGTTCTTTATTTTCAAAAGGATAGTGCCATTGTGCGTAGGGCATGGATCCGCTGTCAAACCAAACATCAATAAGGTCATTTTCCCGCTTCATTGGTTTCCCTGAATCTGAAACCAGGACAATCTGATCTACTATGTTTTTATGAAGATCTATCTTATCATAGTTCTCTTCGGTCATATTTCCTACTTCAAAATCCCTGAACGCTTCAGATTTCATAAGACCTGCCTCAACAGATCTGGTCATTTCGCTTTTCAATTGTTCCACAGAACCTATGATGATTTCTTCCTTCCCATCTTCAGTTCTCCAAATAGGTAATGGTACTCCCCAAAATCTGGATCTTGAAAGATTCCAATCATTTGCGCTCGCAAGCCAGTTACCAAATCTTCCCTCCCCTGTGGATTTAGGCTTCCAATTTATGGTTTGGTTGAGTTCATACATGCGTTCCCTTACATCCGTGATTTTTATAAACCACGAATCCAAAGGGTAATATAAAATTGGTTTATCTGTACGCCAACAATTGGGATAGCTATGTAAGTATTTTTCAACCTTAAATGCCTTGTTCTCTTCCTTAAGTTTAATAGCAATTTCAACATCAACAGAGCGTTCCGGAGCTTCCCCATCTTCGTAGTATTCATTTTTAACATACTTGCCTGCCAGATCTCCCATTTCTTTTCGAAATCTGCCTTGTAAATCCACCAGGGGTACAGCATTTCCATTTTCATCCAATACTAACAACGGAGGTACCGGTGGATCTGCCTTTTGCGCCACCTGCATATCATCTGCACCAAAAGTGGGCGCAGTATGCACTATCCCTGTACCATCTTCCGTAGTTACAAAATCGCCAGCTATAACCCTGAATGCATTTTCAGGATTACTGTAAGGCTTTGCATAATCGATTAGCTGCTCATATTTTATTCCTAATAATTCTTCACCCTTACAGGATCCGTTTACGTAATAAGGTATTTTTTTATCTTCCTGAGAAAAAGATAACAGTTCATCCTCATTTTCAACCTCTATAAATTTACCTGAAAACTGCTGACCTACCAGGTTTTTTGCCAAGATAACGGTAATAGGTTTAAAAGTATATTGATTGTACGTTTTTACCCAAACATATTCAATTTTTAAACCAACTGTTAAAGCAGTATTTGATGGAAGTGTCCAAGGCGTAGTTGTCCATGCAAGGAAATACAACTCGTCTTTAATCTGCTCCAAAAATTGGGGTAATTTACTTTTTATAATTTTAAACTGGGCAGTTACCGTTGTGTCGGTTATGTCCTGATAAGTGCCGGGCATATTCAATTCATGAGAACTTAAACCTGTACCTGCTTTTGGCGAATAGGGCTGAATTGTATATCCTTTATAAATAAGTCCTTTATCGTAAATCTGTTTTAACAGCCACCAAACGGTTTCCATGTATTTGGGCTTGTAGGTAATATAAGGGTCATCCATGTCTACCCAATACCCCATTTTTTCCGTAAGATCATTCCAGGCATCTGTATAGCGCATTACCGCTTTTTTACAGGCCTCATTGTATTCTTCTACAGAAATCTTTACCCCAATATCCTCCTTCGTTATTCCCAGTTCTTTTTCTACTCCCAGTTCAATAGGCAGACCATGTGTATCCCAGCCTGCTTTTCGCTTTACCTGAAAACCTTTCATGGTCTTATATCTGGGAAATAAATCCTTTATGGTTCGGGATATTACATGATGAATTCCAGGCATCCCATTTGCTGAGGGCGGGCCTTCATAAAAAACATAGCTGTCCTGCCCTTCTCTTGTGGTAATACTTTTTTCAAATATATTCTGGGATTTCCAAAATTGAAGCATTTCTTCCCCAACCTTAGATAAATCTAACCCCTTATATTCCGCAAACTTCATACAAACAGTTTCCTTTGATATAAATTAAGGCTGCAAAATTAATGAATTAGAATGAAATTATAGGTCTTTCACAAAAATGTCCTTATGTAATAATTGCAGCAGGTATTTTGTGTATTCGCAGAGCTCCTAAAATCAATAACCACAGCATATTAGTGATAAAGAGGCAAGATTATGAAACATTTGGTAAATTAAATAATGTGCTTTTATTAAAGATCAAAAACGAAAACTCAATCCCAGAATAAAATTAATTCCTGTCGCCGCAATTCCGGATGAATATGGACGATATCTCTGATTGGTAATATTCTCAATAGCAAATGTTAGTTTTAAAGGATTAGAAATTTGATACTGAGACCTTAAATTTAAGGTGTACCAGGAAGGTGAATAAGGATTTCCATCTGCGTTTTTAGCATAGATATAACCCTTATTTATTTCAGAAATCGCAAGGTCGTTAAACGATATTTGACCATTGTAATTCAGGAAAAGATCTGTTTTCAACCTTTGGTTCCTCCAAATGAGGTGAAAATCGCCAAAAGTTGGGGGTACGTGCCTTGCAGGAGTGTCATTGCCATTTTCGTCCTCTTCCTTACCTTCAGTTAAAGTGAGATTTGATAATATGGAGAAATTATCTGAAAGAAATGCCTCCAAACCAAACTCAAAGCCATACACATATGCATTGGAAGCATTCTGGATGGCTTGTACATTACTTAATTCCCCATTATAAATGATTTCTTCTTCTCCGTTGAACAGATAATCTCTTCGAACCAGAGCATCTACCAGATAGGTATAATATGCAGCACCTTTTAGCACTACTTTATCTTTAAAATTCTTCTGTACTCCAAATTCCGCGTTATAGGCATATTCCGGTTTCAAAAAGGGATTTGGCACTACAACAGACCCCGGTTCAGAATCAAATACCTTACCTATATCATCAATATTTGGAGCTCTAAAACCAGTCGCCCCGTTAAGTGTGAACTGTAAGTCTGCTTTAGGAAACCAGCTAAATCCTATGTTTCCCGTCAAGGCTCCATTATTCAAATCTGAATTATCGAAAGGAAAAGGATAGAAAGTTGTATCAAAATATGCATTAATCCAGACATGGCTATAGCGCATCCCCGCCAACCAGGTGAAATTTGGTTTAGCTTTCAATTCACTATTCACATAAGCAGCCAGGGTCTGCCAGGTAGAACCATCAGGATACCTGGACTGGGCGGTTTCTACAAATCCGGTTTCAATATTGGTTTGTTTCCCAACAGATCCCACTTTATTAAAAATATATTCCGCCCCGTAATACAATCTTAAATTTCCAATTTTTTTGTTTTCAAAATCAATATTTAAGGAAAGTGCATCAATATTTTCTTTTGTTGTATAGCGAATGGAATCCTGAAATTGCCTGTCATTTCTACTCTCTTGAAAATTTTGGTAAGCCGTTGTAATTTTTAAACCATCATAAAACTTTCCCCGGCCTTTTTTATAGATCTGTAAATTCCCCATAAACCACTTTTGTGGTCCGTAAAACCATTCTGCGGAACGCAATCCGGTATCATCACTGTTTGGTCTTATTAGTCTGTCGTATCTCGAGTAATCAGAAGTAGTGGAAAAAAACAATCCTAAATCATAACTCCAATTATTATTTGGTCTATGAGATATCTTTTGCATAAGATTAACCTGATCATATCCTGTTGGAATTTGGATACGGGGATTTTCATTTTCAACCAATACATCAAGTCCATTCACTCGTTTTACATATTGATTTCTGAGATAAGAATCCGGACCATGTTGGCCCATTTTCAAATCATTAAAATTATTATATGAAGCACTGGTTAAAAAGGCCCATTTATGCAACCCCAGGTTTATATCGAAATGTCCTGTATTTTCATCATTCCCCGAAGCATATCGATAGTTCATATTTCCTGAAATATCTAAACTATCAGTGATTGAAAATCGTGGCTTATTGGTAATGAAATTCATTACTCCTCCAATGGCATCACTTCCATATATCACAGAACCAGGCCCAAAAACCACCTCAGTATTCTTAACGGTAAAAGGGTCTATAGATATTATATTCTGAATATTTCCACCCCTAAAAATGGCATTATTCATGCGCACCCCATCAACTGATAACACAAGTCTGTTTGTGGCAAAACCTCGGATCATAGGGCTTCCACCACCCGACTGGCTTTTCTGGACAAAAATTTTCCCGCTGTTTTGTAAAAGATCTGCTGAAGTCTGTGGATTTGTAAATGCTATTGCTTGCGCGTTAATGGAAACTATTTTTTGTGGTATGTCTTTTTTTTGTTGTTCCCATTTGGAAATAGACATCACCACTTCATCAAGCTGTTCTCGCTTTAAACTAAGATAAACCTTGCCTCCCCTTTTTATAAGTAGCTGCATAGTGGATCTTTTCGTCTGATAACTAAGGTGCCTTAACGTAATACGTTCATTTCTGTTAAAAACAGATATATCACATTTTCCATCAAAATCCGACAGTACAGTCTTTGACTTATCATTGTTGTAAAGAACTGCATTAACTACTGGTTCCTGTGTTTCCACATCAAGAATCGTTATTTCCTGACCAGATATAACGTTAATAAAAAGAAGTATAATAAGAAAAATTCCCCTATGCATTTTAGCTAAAAACTTCATTCAAAATAGCCAGTGATCTGGGTTTTTTAAATCCGTGCAAATGTACTTCAAAATAGAGTACAAGGGATTGTAATAGTTCTTGCCTGGTTTTTTTACCCATCCTGACCGTATGGATTGCATCAAAATTTATGCCTAAAAATACTTTGAAGAGATCAAGGGCTTCCTCTTTGAGAATTGGATTTATGCCAGGGAACTCAATAAACGCACCTTCCACCAAATCAAAATACGGGTAATTCATTTTCCCGGTGTCTGGATAAAACCCCAAATATTTTGATAATCCCAATAGAAAAAACAAATGAAAATTGCTTATGTTATCGTGTGTGTCCAGCCATTGAAGTGATGCTTCCAGAAAATGGAATAAGTCTATATTTTGTTCTTCTTCAAAAATGCTATTGATCAGCATTTCCGCCAAAAATAAGATCATTGCATTTTTAGCAATGTCGGTATGTGCAGTTTGGTACGGATAATTGACCTTAGCGTCAATAAGTCGTTCCAGGGTCCCTTTGTTTTTGTGATTCACAACTATTTCCAGTTGCGTTAAGGGTTGAAAGTAGGCAGTTTTTAATTTACCTTTTTTGGAGGCTAAGATTCCTTTGAGCAGATACGATTTTAATCCATCTGAGTAGGTAAAAGCTTTTACAATTAAACTTGTATCTCCATACTTTAAAGAAGATAGAATTAAAGCTTTAGTAGTAATTTGCATCTATTGCGCTTAGAATAAAGCAAAGATAGGTTGAATTAACAATAAAATAAGATTGGCAATTACAGGAACTGAGCTTTCAATTTTGCGAAAGATTTAGTTTCAATAATTGCCAACCACCTAATTATTATTTAAATCACACCTTGTGCGAGCATGGCATCTGCAACCTTAACAAAGCCGGCAATATTAGCCCCTTTTACATAATTGCAATATCCGTCATCTTCTACTCCATATTCAATACAGGAATCGTGAATATCTTCCATAATTCCACGTAACCTTTCATCTACTTCCTCTCTGGTCCAGCTTATTCTTAAAGAATTCTGAGACATCTCCAAGCCAGAAGTGGCAACACCACCGGCATTGGAAGCTTTACCAGGTGCGAATAAGACTTTTGCATCATGAAAAGCGTGGATTGCATCAGGAGTAGAAGGCATATTAGCCCCTTCAGCAATACAAATGCAATCATTAGCAATTAATGCTTTAGCATCATTTCCATCCAATTCATTTTGAGTAGCACATGGCAGGGCAATATCACATTTCACTGACCATGGGCGTTTGCCTTCATGATATGTGGCAGATTTATACTTTTTCACATATTCAGATATTCTACCGCGTTTATTATTCTTGAGATCCATAATAAAAGTCAATTTGTCATTATCAATTCCATCCTTATCATAAATAAATCCTCCAGAATCAGATAATGTTAAAACCTTTCCGCCCAATTGTAAAATCTTTTCCGCCGCGTATTGAGCAACATTTCCAGATCCTGAAACAACAACAGTTTTTCCTTTAATTTCCTCATTCTTTGTCTTTAACATACTTTGGGCAAAATATACAGTACCATATCCGGTTGCCTCCGGACGAATTTTAGATCCACCCCATGACAACCCCTTGCCCGTAAGAACACCAGTGAACTCATTTCTTATTTTCTTATACATCCCAAAAAGGAACCCAATTTCCCTTGCTCCTACTCCAATATCCCCTGCCGGAACATCTGTATTAGGCCCTATATGCCTACTTAACTCTGCCATAAAAGCATGGCAAAACCTCATAACTTCATCGTCAGATTTTCCTTTAGGGTTAAAATCTGAACCACCTTTTCCCCCTCCCATTGGAAGGGTAGTTAAACTATTTTTAAATACCTGTTCAAAAGCCAGAAATTTAAGAATACTCGCATTAACTGATGGGTGAAAACGAAGTCCTCCTTTATAAGGCCCTATTGCCGAATTCATTTGTACGCGATATCCTCGGTTTACATGTATCTCACCGTCATCATCTACCCAGGAAACTCTAAAGGAAATCAACCGCTCCGGTTCCACCATTCTTAACAAGATGTTTTTACCGTAATAGATTTCATGTTGGACTATGTAAGGAATTACCGTATCAGCTACTTCCTGTACAGCTTGGATGAACTCAGGTTCATGACCATTTCGGGTCCTAACCTCGTTCATAAATGCTTCGATATTTGTGTTCATATTAAAATTGATTAGCTAAAGTTTTTATTGAATTAAAAATTACAGAGCAAAATTATATCTTTTCTGCAATTTAAAGCAGCTTTTTTTAAAAATATGATAAAATTTATCCAATCGCCTGTTCCAGGTCAGAAATAAGATCTTGGACATCTTCAATTCCTACACTAAGTCGAATAAGTGAATCAACAACCCCGCTTTTTTCCCGTTCTTTTTTAGGAATACTGGCATGGGTCATACTTGCCGGGTGACCCGCTAAACTCTCCACCCCTCCCAGAGATTCTGCAAGTGTGAAAACCTTTAGCTTTTCTACTATTGCAATGGCATCCTTAAAACTGCTCCCTTTGGGTACAAAAGATATCATTCCACCATATGCTTTCATTTGTTTTGTGGCAACATCATGATTGGGATGATCCTTAAAGCCGGGCCAGTATACTTTTTCAATTTTAGGATGCGCAAGCAAATATTCAGCTATGTGTTTCCCGTTTTCACAATGCCGCTGCATTCTTACATGCAATGTTTTAATACCTCTAAGCACTAAAAAACTATCCATAGGACCACATACGGCACCGCTGGCATTCTGAATGAAATATAATTTATCAGCTAATTCCTCATCCTTTACAACTAAAGCTCCCACGACCACGTCGCTATGCCCACCGAGATATTTTGTGGCAGAATGCATGACTATGTCGGCCCCTAAATCCAGAGGTTGTTGCAAGTACGGTGTCGCGAAAGTGTTATCTACCGCCATAAGCAACTTATTCCTTTTGGCCAATTCAGAAACCGCCTTAAGGTCAATAACATTCATCATCGGATTTGTTGGAGTCTCAACCCAAATTAGTTTCGTGTTTGAATTAATTAATGCAGCAATCTTAGATACTTCCTGCATACCTATGAAGTGAAATTTTATTCCATACTTTTCAAAGATCTGTCGGAAAAGACGATAGCTTCCACCGTAAAGATCATTAGTTGATATCACTTCATCACCTGGCCCTAATAGTTTAATAACTGCATCCATGGCTGCTAATCCACTGGCGAATGCCAATCCGAAATTTCCATTTTCAATACTGGCAAGCGCATTTTCCAATGCACTCCTTGTTGGGTTGGCACTACGGGAATATTCATACCCCATATGCTCGCCCGGACTAGTTTGAGCATAGGTAGATGTCTGATAAATAGGGGGCATCACAGCACCATAAGCCTTGTCCGGCTTTTGTCCCCCATGTATTACCTTGCTATTAAATCTTAATTCTTTTTCACTCATATTAATAATTTATGTTCACAAATGTATTGTTATCTTTTGGAGAAACCAATGAATCCTTAGTTTTGCAATAGATCCAAATTCAACTCAATGAAGTGTATTGTAACCTGCCTTTTTTTTCTGGCCGTTATTGTTAGCTGTCAGGACAGCAGTGATATTACATTTGAAACCTTAACTCTGGTAAATACTAGATGTAAGGAATGCCCGGAAGTTTCCATTGAAGTACCGAATGCATTGGGAAATAACAAACTGGCTAAATCTATTAATCTCACTTTACAGGAAGAAGTTATTTCTAAATTAACTTTTGATGATGAAATTACTGCAGAAACTATTCCTGAGGCCATTGACTCATTTACAAATGGCTATTTTGAATTAAAAAAGATCTATCCTGATGAAATTATTGGATGGAAGGCAAAAATAAATGGGATGGTTACCTATGAAGATAATGAACTCCTAACTATTGAACTGCAGTCTTATTTGTTTACTGGTGGAGCTCATGGTTATGGATCAACAAATTTTTTAAATTTTAATAAAAAAAGAGGGAAGGAAATGGATGACTGGGAGTTATTTAAAGATAAGAAAGGGTTTGTACAGTACGCTGAAACCCAATTTAGATTACACCAGAATATCCCGGTAAATAAGCCCATCAACAGTACTGGCTTTATGTTTGAGAATGACCATTTTTATTTACCTGAAAATATTGGTTTTACAGAGAAAGGGCTCAAACTATTGTATAATCAATATGAAGTGGCTTCTTATGCCGATGGACCTATAGAACTCACACTTCCTTATAAGGATATCCAAAAATTTTTATCGGGGAAAATAAAAACCTAGAACGTCCCTTCTTTTAATAGAATTTTTTCCAAAGAAAGTATAACTCCAAGGTGCAAGCCTTCATGATATAGATTATATGCCAATGCGTCTTCAACATTGCGCAATATGACCTTGGTACTGGTCTTATATTCATTGTACTCCTTGAATACTCCATTTTCATAATCCTCCTGGGCCCATTCTGCTGTGGAAAGCAAAAAAGCGCCAATATGATCTATCTCTTCATCTGTAGGACTAATATCGGGCAAGGTCCCTTTTCTGAATTTTTGAACTAGAGAATCATCAATACGCGTAGGGAGATTGCTAAATTTGTAAACAAGTATTTGTTGGGTCGCAACAACATGAGCTATATTCCACCAAATATTATTGCGATAGCCTTCCGGAATTTCAAATAGAAGTTCAGGAGGAGTTCGTTTTAATAATTTGTATAGTATCTTCCTGTTTTGAATTGTAATGTCAAATAATTTTTCCAATGTGTGCCTATTTTACAATTAGTATCAATGCGTTAACAAATAATAAAAATAGCATATTCATTTAAAAAAAATTAGCGGTAGTTATTTTAATTTTGAACTTGATAAAAAATAGTCATGAAAAAAGTTTATTACTTAAGTAGTTGTAATACCTGCAAGCGTATTTTAAATGACCTAGAACCTCTTGGCGATATTGAGCTTCAGGATATAAAATCAGATCCGATTACCCCGGAGCAACTGAAAGTTATGCGAAATTTAGCAGGTAGTTATGAAGCCTTGTTTAGCAGAAGGGCACGCCTATTTAATGAACGCCAATTAAAAGACCAGCAACTTGAAGAAAAGGACTATGAGGCCCTGATATTGGAACATTACACATTCTTGAAAAGGCCTGTTATTTTGGTTAACAATCAAATATTTATTGGAAATAGCAGAAAGGTAGTTGCTGCAGCCAAAGAAACTATTCATTCTTGAGCAAGCGAACTCTCGCCATATTAGCCGCCCTGGGCGCTACAACAATTTATGGATTAAACCATACTATTGCTAAAGGGGTAATGCCTATGTATATTACGCCTTTCGGTTTTATAATGCTCAGGGTATTAGGAGCCACCATTTTGTTTTGGAGTATTTCTTTTTTGGGGCCTAAAGAAAAGATCGAATGGAAGGACTGGGGTAGGGTAATACTGTGTTCACTTTTTGGCATGGCGATTAATATGCTGGCATTTTTTAAAGGTTTAGATTTATCAACTCCCATAAATAGTGCAGTTCTTGTAACTACCACCCCAATTATAGTCGTTATATTATCTTTTTTTTTAATTAAAGAAAAAATTAGGGCGCTCAAAATCGTCGGTATAGTGATTGGTCTTACAGGTGCCCTTTTTCTTGTTCTTTATGGTAATGAAATTAGACAGGACGCATCAAATATTCCTTTAGGGAATACCCTCTTTTTGTTAAACTCTTTATTTTTTGGGCTATATCTGATTCTTGTAAAAAAGTTGCTAGAAAAATACCATCCCATTACACTTTTAAAGTGGATGTTCCTGATTGGCATCCTTTATAATTTGCCAGTTGCTCTTCCAGAATTTTTAGAAGTTTCATGGTCAACTCTGCCATTTGAAGCAATATGGAAAATGGCATTTGTGGTAATAGGGACTACTTTTTGCGCTTATCTGTTTAATGTATTTGCATTAACTCAATTAAAAGCATCCACAGTAAGTGCCTTTGTATATGTGCAACCTTTAATTGGGATTCTTTTTGCCGTACTAAGTGGCAGAGATAAACTCACGACTGTTAAAATAGCTGCCGCGTGTTTAGTTTTGTTAGGAGTTTACCTTGTAAGTAAAAAGCCAAAACCGGGGAAAATAACATATTAAGGAACTGTTTCTAAGGTATGAATAACAAATTTATTAAGTTTAATATTGCTTTTAGACCCCTTAACCTCATTTCATTCTCTTAACTAAAGCAGCCCAATCCTCAGTATTATCTGAAGGCGGACTCCCTACTTGAACCCAGGTCCCACCATCAATATGTTGAATAGATCCTGATTGAAGGTCTCCCCCAATTCTGGGATTATACCATAGTATTTCAAATTTTCCATTTTGTCCTTCCAGATTTAAACTGGCCGTGCCACCATTTTTTAAATACAAGGCATAGATTTCCCCTTCTTTACCAAAACAGTAATTGTCGGAGTTTCTGATTTTATTGTCAAGATCAGCCATTTCCTTATAGGGTAGTTCTTTAAAAAAATGATAGGCTATAGCAGATTGTTCCCATATATTATTTCGGCTTCTCCAATCTTCTGCATTTAGGTCGTGAGGTGGTTTTAACCACCCAAAATACCACTCTATCCCAGCGCCTCCAGCCATTAGTGTACCCCAAAGTGCATCTTGCCTCAACGCATCATGTGCAGGGTCATCTTTATCCGTTTTGGTCCCCGTATGCCATGGGCCAATCTCGTCCATCATTACAATCCACGGCCTTTCTGCCTCCTCAGATTTATGAATCCAATCTATTATATCAACATGAATATTTTCTATATTGGATACCTGCATTGAAAGTCCATCCAGTTTATCAAAATGAAGTAACTTACTAAGAATAGGGTTTCTGGATTCTTTATCCGGCAAGGTGTGTATTACCACAGGATTCTTGTATGGATCATGGTCTTTTATATAGCGAATCATAGAATATCTTTGTTGGTCGTTCTGTCCATTAGGCCACCATGGTGCTGAACCATTCTCCTCTCCCATATTCCAGATGATATTTTTGTGATACCCAAACCTTGAAATAAGTTCCCTGTAATATAGTTTGCGCTCCTCTCCGGTGTACCCATCATCGAGTATTAACTCGTTTTCTTTTTCCTGAGTCACCAAATTCAATATTATTCCTAAATTTTCGGCATGTGAAAAAATAATGTCCCATTGCCCAAGTTTACTTACATCATACCTCTTAAAATCGCTTTTCCTATGACTCAGAAATGGCCAAACATCTCGCGCATCTCCTTCTATATTCAGAGTGAGGGCATAGACACCATTCATGCCTTTTGAGGCCAAATAGTTAAGTGCCCCAATTATTCCCTTACCTTTTGTGCCCTGCCATGTAGGGTCTCCATTTTTCCAGTCTTGTTTATGCGGATTCCAGGTTTTTATAAAAGATTTTTCACTGTCATAAGAATAGGTGCTATCAATATCTGCATATGCCAAAAAATTCTCTGGTGAATTAGTCCCAAATTTCAAAAGAGGTTCCCCGTTTTCTGTATGCAAATATCTGTTATTGGCATAACAAAGTCTCCCTCTTGCATTAAAACCTGATGCGTTTTCATCTGGCACAACTACATCTATGACTCCTGTTTTGCCGTCATGTGGAGCAATTGACTTTCCAGTATAAGTGTCTTCATCTAAAGCAATATTTCTTCCTTTTTTGAATGAAACTCTGTATTTCCAATTCCCTACAGTATTTGGTGTAAATATTACCCTCCAGACACCTCCCGAAGAAGCGCTGGTCTCGGCCGCATCTCCATCGGCCGCATAATATCCAGGTATTGAAAATAATTTATCCCCAAGCACAAAATCTACCTGTAAACGATAATCGGTAAAAGGATTTACTGACGAGGTTTCAGTGGTTGACTCAATTTTAAAGTCCAATACTACCGGTTGGTATTGCTTATGATCATTTTGTGCGAATCCTATTCCAAAGAAAAACAGTAAAAAAAGGGTCTGAATTATATATAAGTTATTTTTCATAAAACTAAGATATGATGTTCAAGTACGTGTCTAAATATTACAATTTGCTTTAAAGAGAATCACATAATAAACAGTGATCGAGACATCTAATGTAACAAAGATGTAATTACTTAAATAAGTTCTATAGAAATATTATTCTATTGCTGTGAGTTCCTGTACATGAATAAGAATTTAAAAAAAGTTGGTTTTGATTTCCAGAGGCTTGTGTTGGCTAAAAATTTATACCTATTTTTAAAAACACAAAATACAACTATGGCTAATAAACCCGCATTTATCAAAGAACTTTCTTTACCTGCTATCGCAGCGCCCATGTTTCTCATCTCTGGTCCCCAATTGGTTATTGAATGTTGCAAAAATGGAATTGTAGGAACTTTTCCTGCCCTTAACCAACGGACTAGTGAAGGATTTGAAGAATGGCTAATTCAAATAAAATCCGAATTAGACACTTTTGAAGAAAAAACCGGGACTAAAGCTGCACCATTTGGTGTAAATCTGATTGTTCATCCTACAAATCCAAGGCTGGAAGCAGATCTAAAATTATGCATTAAACATAAAGTTTCTATCATTATCACCTCTTTGGGAGCAGTATCGCAAGTAGTTGATGCTGTACACAGCTACGGTGGGTTGGTTTTTCATGATATAATTAAAAAAAGACACGCAGAAAAGGCGGCTGCAGCCGGCGTGGATGGGCTAATATTAGTTGCTGCGGGGGCAGGGGGCCATGCAGGTCTTGGAAGAATCCTTTCCCACCGGCTGGCAGAATGGGATCGACTATGATCGAGGTCCCGTCGCCGAGTCGTTTCTCAACGGACCCGAGGGACTGGAACAGAGGTTGGACCTGTAAAAAGAGGGGATCCAATTGCTTTAGTGGGTAATACAGGATATCCGGGTTGTTCTACGGGTAAACATCTCCAT
>CBDTVT010000034.1:0-22080 GCA_965364275.1 uncultured Eudoraea sp.
TTTTCTATTTATCATAAAATTATTAAATATCTATCTCTTATAGTATAAATTTTATTGATAGTTTTTATATTTGTATTACATAAATTTATGATAAATGACCATTACCCAATTAAAGTATGTTTTGGCTGTTGCGGAGTACCAGAACTTCACCCTGGCTGCCCAAAAAAGTTATGTTACACAACCTACTTTGAGCATGCAGGTACAAAAACTAGAAGACGAACTGGACGTGCTTATTTTTGACAGAAGCAAGAAACCTATCCGTATAACAGAAGCGGGTCAAAAAATTGTTGCACAGGCAAAGAACATTGTAAATGAAGCCGAACGAATAAAGGATATTGTTGATCAGGAGAAAGGGTTTATTGGCGGTGAATATACACTGGGTATTATTCCAACAGTCATGCCCACTTTGCTGCCCATGTTTCTTAAAACATTTATCAATAAATACCCGAAGGTAAATTTGATAATAAAAGAGCAAAGTACAGAAACCATTATAAGGAACATACAGGAAGGGCATTTAGATGGCGCTATTGCCGCAACGCCTCTGGAAATAGAATATATAAAAGAAAGACCGCTATACTATGAACCCTTTGTTGGATATGTGCCCGAGAACCATAGACTTAGAGAAGCAGATAAACTAAATCCAAGTGATTTGGATATTAGTGATATTTTATTGTTAAAGGACGGGCATTGTTTTAGGGATGGCGTAATAAATCTTTGTAAAACATCCAAAAAATATGAAGATGAGCATTTTCAGTTACAAAGCGGCAGTTTTGAAACATTGGTAAATCTGGCTGATGAAGATATGGGAATGACCTTATTACCTTACCTCAATACCCTGGAATTGGATGAGAAAAAAAAGAAAAATTTAAAATTTTTTAATAAGCCCTCGCCAGCCAGGGAAGTAAGCCTTATTTATCACAAGAGTGAACTCAAAATCCAGATTACACGAGCATTAAAAGAAGTTATTTCGGGGATTGTGCGTGGTGCAATCACATTTCAGGATGTAAAAATAATTAGTCCAATCAATAAAAATTAAAAGCCACCTTGTTGGGTGGCTTTTATATTATGCTTTTAGATAAATTAATGTGGGTTGTAACTCTGGCTTATCTGTAATAAAATTTTGTAACCAGGCTTTCAATTCTTCAATTTCATCAGGCAATAGTTTAGTTATTGCTTTTTTAAGTTCTTTACTAAAGAGTTTTACATCAAAACTTACTTTTTGGAGTACTGTTTTATAATACTCCAGCATAGCTTTTGCCATATTGAGAGTTTGTTTTAATTAGATTGTTATTCCAAAAATAATCAAAAATAGCTTTATATTACTGTTTACATATCGTTAAAAATTGGATAAATTCATGTTAAAGTCAATATCTCACTATTGAAAAACTTCCTATACATCTGCTATTTAATCGTTTTTTTGGTCGTTCTTGGAGCATGTGCATCTGGCAAAAAGTTAGAAAAAACCATCACTGCCACATTGAACCTTGAATCTTTCAGAAATCATTTTACAGGAATTTTGATCTACGATCCAAGTTCCGGTGATACTTTATACCGTCTCAACAGCGATAAATATTTTACTCCGGCAAGTAATACCAAAATTTTTACCCTTTATACCTCATTATTACTTCTGCCCCAACAGATTCCTGCATTAAAATATTGCAATTTGAACGACACCCTCTTTATAGAAGGTACGGGTAATCCATCCCTCTTGCACCCATATTTAAACGATAGTTCTGTTACCCGGTTTTTAAAGGGCTTTAAAAATATCTCCCTAAATCAGAATAACTTTACTGATAGCAAATTCGGACCTGGCTGGGCATGGGAGGACTATGATGGGTATTACTCTGCAGAACGCAGTGCCTTACCTATATTTGGAAATGTGGTAACTATCTCTAATACGGATACCTTACGTGTGATTCCCAGCTATTTTATGTCAGATGTAAGCCTGATAAAAAACACAATTAATCGCGAGATTGACACGAATACTTTTTATTTCGATCCTACAAGAAAAGACACTCTTGAAATTCCATTTAAAGCAGAAAGTATTGTAATTAAGACTCTTTTGGAAGCAGCCCTCGGAAGAGAAATATCAGTAGTTCAAAAAATGCCTTGTGAAGAAAAAATGATACTCTCGGGAATATTAACAGATAGTATTAATAAAAGAATGATGCAGGAAAGTGATAATTTTTTAGCTGAGCAATTACTCTTACTGGCCTCCTCTACCCTATCAGACTCTTTAAACACAGGAACAGCCATAGCGTATATGTTGAAAAATCACCTTAAAGATTTAAAACAACAACCTAGATGGGTAGATGGTTCCGGACTTTCCAGATATAATCTTTTTAGCCCTGAAGCTATAGTATATGTTTTGAACGCACTTCATGCGGAGGTTCCAAAAGAAAGACTATTTAATCTTTTTGCAGAGGGAGGAGAATCGGGCACAATAGCTGATTGGTACCCGGGAAATCCGCATCCATATATCTATGCTAAAACAGGCACACTGGGTAACAATCATAATATTAGTGGGTATTTAATAACTAAATCGGGGAAAACCCTAATATTCAGTTTTATGAATAATCATTTTACGAATCCCTCTTCGGACATAAAAAAACAAATGCAGTATGTTTTCGAATGGGTAAGGGACAACTATTAAAGTATGCTATTTATGCTTGCGTATTGTAAGAGCATAATGGTTTTTGCATCTTTTATATCTCCGTGTGTAATCATATCCAGGGCGGTATCGAATAAAACTTCCAACACTTCAATATTTTCACTCTCATCTTCAGCGCCCCCGCCATCTCCTACTTTCATTTGCTCTTCGTATTCCCCAATAAAAAAGTGAAGTATTTCAGTTACGGAGCCTGGTGACATATAAGACTCAAACACCTTTTTTACATGATGTATTTTATACCCGGTCTCTTCCTCTACTTCTTTTTTGATGCAGTCCTCAGGATTAGCACCATCCAACAATCCGGCGCATACCTCTATCATCATTCCGGAAGGATTTCCATTTAAATAGGTGGGCATCCTGAATTGTTTGGTAAGAATAACTGTTCCTTTCTGTCTGTTATACAACAAGATTGCAGCTCCATTTCCACGGTCATACGATTCGCGAATCTGAGTTTCCCACTCTCCATTATCCTTTTGATATTCATAAGTGTACTTGCATAAGGTGTACCAATTATCTGATAAAACGTCTTTTCTAATATTCTTAATCTTGTTGTCGTTCACGTTCGTCGAGGTTAATATTAGTTGAAGTATTATATATAATTGGTTTATACGGTAAGTGCATTATTTAAATACCTTCTAAAAGGAAGCATTTCTTTATATACCTTGATAACAATTTCTTTAAAGTCATTGCTTAATACCTGATCATTTGAAAGCTGGTGAACTACGGCAAAGGATTTATTTCTCAACAAATCAATGTAAGGATGCTCCTTTATAAAACCTTTGGGAGCAGCTTTCAACTTTTTATCAATATATAGCGAGCCAAAAGTTTCTTTAAATGAATCTTTATTGATAATTTTTATTAGTTCTTCCCCATTATAATCTATTGCATCCCTTATACTTCGAAGTGACTTTGGGTCCGGTCGCCAAATACCGCCGGCAAGCAAAGATTCATTTATTCCAATCTGAATATAGAAATCTCCTGTCCCGGGTGCTTTATCCATACCGGCGCCAAAGTGATCTTTATAAATAGGTTTGTGCGGGTGAAACATAAGATTATTGTTAATCCTGTTTATGCCCTTTTTTCCCGGAGTGGGGTAATAATACTTATCAATATCCGCCAGGGTATTATCCAGATCATCTAACCAGCTAATAAATTCTGCGCGAATTTCCTTGTACCGTTTTCGGTTGATGTCCATCCAGACCTTGGAATTGTTCTTCTCCAATTCGCTTAAAAAATCAAATAGCTTTTTAAAATTCATAAGGAGATTATTCTGGCACCGCAGTTTTATAGGTATTTAATTAGAAACGATTATCGCCATCCAGCAGATCTCCAATTCCTCCTAAAATACTTCCTTCACCCTTGTTTTTTCCTCCCCCTTTTGGCGCTGCGGCCCACACTCTGCCTGCCAGCCTGCTAAAAGGCAGGGATTGAATATAGACCGTTCCTGGTCCTCTCAAAGACGCAAAGAACATGCCTTCACCGCCAAATACAGTATTTTTGATTCCTCCAACAAATTCAATATCATAGTCTATATCCTTGGTAAACCCTACAATACAACCCGTATCAACTTTTAAAATTTCACCCGGCCCTAACTCTTTCTTGGCCAGGGTACCGCCGGCATGAACAAAAGCCATCCCATCACCTTCCAGTTTCTGCATTATAAAACCTTCACCCCCAAACAGACCCCTGCCAAGTCGTTTAGAGAATTCTATACCAATAGAAACTCCTTTGGCCGCGCAGAGAAAGGCATCTTTCTGACAAATAAATCTTCCTCCTTTTTCAGATAAATCAATGGGCAAAATCTTACCCGGGTAAGGAGAAGCAAAACTAACTTCCTTTTTGCCTTGGCCCACATTTAAAAAAGCAGTCATAAATAAGCTCTCACCGGTAAGAATACGTTTTCCCGCCGAAAATATCTTGCCAAGTACGCTGTTATCCTGGTTGGAACCATCCCCAAAAATGGTATCCATCTTTATATCCGTATCCATCATCATAAAGCTACCTGCTTCTGCAACAACAGCTTCCTGCGGATCTAATTCTATTTCCACATATTGCATTTCTTCCCCATATATGTGGTAGTCTATTTCGTGTGCGTTCATTGTAATTGTTTTAAGTTATCAATAGTTAGTTGATTTAGAAATCAAAATGTTACAAATACTACTTAAATATAAAAATATCAGGTTCTTAATTTTACCGTCCATTCAAAACTAAAAGTAGAAACCACTAGTCCGGCTTCATTTATCCCAACAGATTTCATCCAAAAGGTTTGCCCCTCTCCTGTGGCGATGGTTTGGTCTAATGCTTCTTTTATTTTCTGCCCATCCTCGCAGGTGAATGTAATTTTACCGGTTGCCTTTTTAGAGAAATTAGCATTATTATTGGCAACAAGCATAGAAATACTTTCACCACGTTCTCTAATCTGTGAACTAACCATAATACCGGTGCTAAGCTCGGCTGCCATACCCTGAACGGCCCAGAACATAGATTTAAACGGGTTCTGATTAAACCATTTATGTCTTACGCTAACCACAGCTTTCTCTTCATCGCAGGATCTAAGTCGAACCCCGCACCACCATGCCGATGGTAATTTAAAAAAGGCAAAGACGTTGAATTTACTGGGACTTAGGCTCATTGAACTATAAATATATGGTAAAAGTAAGTATTCTATTTTAACTTATAAATGTTAATTTATTGTTAAATTATAGTACTATGTTTTGCATAATACCTTCTTTTAGCCATATATTTGCATAAGAAACTAATATGCCATGACAGAGACATTGACCAAACACGAAAGAAGTTTATCCGCAGTTATCCATGCGTCTACCCTTAGCAAGTACTTTATTCCCTTTGGTAACTTCCTTTTACCATTGGTTTTATGGATTGCAAACAAGAAGGAACACAGCTTTGTAGACTACAATGGGAAGCAGGCTTTAAATTTTCAAATTAGCCTCTTATTGTACTCTATTATTCTTGGAATCATATCCGTTCCTTTCATACTTGGATTTATACCAAGCATTTTTGATGGAGCGTTATTAGATATTCGCGATTACAACGAGTTCAACAATATCAATTTTCATTTTATAGGTGAAAATTTACATTTTGGATGGTGGCTTTGGCCTATTGGAATTACAGGTATGTTACAGGTTGCTCTCTTTATTATCAATATAGTTTACACCATTTTGGCCACTTTAAGGACAAATGAAGGGCAGTATTTTAAATATCCCATAACGATCAATTTTATAAATAATAAACAGCATTAATCAAGCTGTATAATAGGAGTTATTCATCAATAGAAAAAGGAGTTTATTTATCAATCATCATCAAATGAAAAGCAAAAAAACGAACAGTTAACCAGATGCTGAAATGAAGCCGTGTTACACGGAACAGCACAAAACAGAATTATGAAATTATGAACATAGAAAACACAAAAGCACAGATGCGAAAAGGAGTTTTGGAATATTGCATACTCTCCATTCTAAGAGGAGAAGATAAGTATGCTTCCGAAATTCTTGGAACCCTCAAGGATGCAAAAATGCTGGTGGTTGAAGGTACAATTTATCCCTTGCTAACCAGGTTAAAGAATGCCGGGTTGCTCAATTATCGCTGGGAGGAATCAACCTCCGGCCCACCAAGAAAATATTATGCACTAACGGAAACAGGTAAAGTGTTCCTGAAAGAATTGAACATTACCTGGGATGAACTTAGAGGAGCAGTTAATTTGGTTACCAATACTAAAAACAACTAACAATGAACAAAACAGTAAATATAAATCTCGCAAATATACTTTTTCACATAGATGAAAAAGCATTTAACAAATTACAGCGCTACCTGGAATCAATTAAGCGTTCATTTTCCGGAACTGCCGGAAGCGATGAAATCATTGCTGATATTGAAGCCAGGATAGCTGAACTTTTCCAGGAGAAAATGGAAAACGACAGGCAGGTTATAACTCTTAAAGAGGTAGATGAAGTCATCAACATCATGGGACAACCTGAAGACTATATGGTGGATGAGGACATTTTTGAAGATGAACCAAGAAAAAGTAGTGAATCACGCCCAAGAATTAAAAGACTCTATAGAGATATTGACAATAAATATATTGGCGGAGTATGCGCCGGGCTGGAACATTATCTTGGGTTCGATGTCGTATGGATACGGCTGATATTCATTGTACTTGGTGTTTTTACAGGTTTTGGTTTTATTGCCTATATCTTACTGTGGATTTTGGTGCCAGAAGCGGCTACCACTTCTCAGAAATTGGATATGAGAGGTGAGCCTGTGAACATCAGTAATATTGAACGAAAAGTAAAAGAGGGTTTTGATGATGTCGCAGATAAAGTAAAGAGTGTAGATTATGAAAAAGTAGGCAACCAGGTAAAAAGCAGTGGCAAAACATTTTTTGATGCCCTTGGCGACATTATCATGTTCCTATTCAAAGTTTTCGGAAAATTTATTGGGATCTTATTAATCATAATAGGAGCTGCAACCTTAATTGGTCTCTTTGTAGGATTATTCACCGTTGGAATTTTAGATATTGTACATATCCCTGGTATCGACTTTTATGATATGGTAAATTCCACCTCTGCCCCTGTATGGCTTGTTTCACTACTGTGCTTTTTCGCAATAGGAATTCCGTTTTTCTTTCTGTTATACCTGGGATTAAAAATTCTTGTGAATAACCTTAAGTCTATCGGCAACATAGCTAAATTCTCATTGCTGGGATTATGGCTGCTATCCATTATCGGATTGAGTGTTTTAGGAATTCAACAAGCTTCAGCTCATGCTTTTAACGGGACAACCACTGTTAAAGAAGATTTGAATTTTGATCAAGGAATTGACACTTTACGTATTAGCCTGCGATCCAGTGATATTTATGAAAATCAGGAAAATGTGGGGATCAATGGAATGACCATTACCTATGATGAAAATGGGGATAAACTGTTATTTGCCGACGACGTGCGTTTTGATATTAAAAAGTCTGAGGACTCTATTGCTCATATTCGAATTAGAAAGGACGCAGACGGAAATTCTTTTGCATCTGCAAAAGATCGGGCAAGCCAAATCGATTATAATTATTCCGTTGATGATAAAACCTTGTTACTCGACAATTATCACACAACAGATGCTAAAAATAAGGTTCGTGACCAGGAAGTACGCGTTACGGTTTATGTTCCGGTAAAAAGTGTCATATGGTTTGATGAATCTGCCAAACGCCACATTGGGAGAATAACCCGTTACGACAAGGATATTTATCGAAGCGAAATAATAGATTACCAATGGCTTATGCAAAACAACGGTGTATTGCAGTGTCTGGACTGTCCGGAAGACCTGGAAGATGAAGAAGATGAAGATGGTCGCATAATTATCAATGAAAATGGCGTAGATATTGACATTAAAGACGATGGGGATTCCTTTAAAATGAAAATTGATGAGGACGGTGTAAAGATCAAAACCAATGATAATAACTAAAAGTTTACAATTCATCATTGCTATTCAACAACTGGGTAATACATATTCTATTTTTCTAACAAAAACAGTGACTTTTATTCAATCAAATTAAAACAATAATCAATAAATCAGAGTCCAGATAAAATTTGGACAATAAAAAAACGACTATCATGACAACCTTAGCAAGAATTACAATCGCATTTATCCTGGCACTATTTCTTTCCTCTTGTGCCTTTGACATTAATTTTGGTGACGGCAAAAAAGGAAATGGGGTTATTGCCGAAGACCGAAGAGAAATAACCGAAGAGTTTACCGTGGTATCTGCCTCAGAAGGCCTGGATGTTTATGTTACGCAGGCCAAAGATTTTGAAATCACCGTGGAAGCTGATGAAAATGTTATCGACTTAATTGGAACAGATATCCGGGATGGTAAGTTAAAAATCCATGCTATAGAAAATATTGGCAGAGCAACTAAAAAAGTATATGTCTCTTTGCCCGATATTACCGGACTGGAATCTTCAAGTGGTGCGGATTTAATTGGGAAGAGTGTTATTGAATCTGATAAAATATCGTTGAATGCTAGTAGTGGCTCAGATCTGCAGGTAGAATTAAGTGCCGATGAGGTTGATGCTAATACAAGCAGTGGGGCGGATATTAAATTATCCGGCGAAGCCAATATCCTAAATGCCAATGCCAGCAGTGGTTCAGATATTAAGGCTAGAGATTTTAATGTGCAAACCTGCCGTGCCGATGCAAGCAGCGGAGCAGATATTTCTTTAAATGTATCTGAATCTCTGACTGCTGACGCCAGTAGCGGTGGCGATATTTCCTATTCCGGAGAAGCAACAGTTCAAATGAAAAAATCTGTTTCCGGAAGCGTTCACAAGAATTAAAAGAAATTTTCACGATTAAACAACATCATCCTAAACTATGTTATGTTAACCCCGGCATTCTTGCCGGGGTTTTGTTTTGTCATATATGGGATTTATATTAGTGGTAAACATTTAGTTAATGAATCTCACCCTAAAAGAATACATATTACCTTTAAAACATACTTTTACAATTTCAAGGGAATCCCATGATTTTCAAACAACTCTAATAGTTTCTCTCTCATCTGAAAATTGTACCGGTTATGGTGAAGCAACTTCCAATACCTATTACGGTATTAGCTGTGAAAGCATGATCGCTGAGATTGAAGCAATTCGCTCCGAAATAGAGGCCTACAATTTTAAAAATGCTGAAGATTTTTACACTTTTATTGCAGCCACGGGATTGAGTAACTTCGCCTTATGTGCTTTGGATCTTGCTGCTCATGACCTCTATGGTAAAATTATTGGAAAACCACTATACGAGATTTGGGGTACTTCTCAAGAGAATTATCCCATTACAAATTATACGATTGGCCTGGATACCGTAGATAAAATGGTCATAAAAATGAAAGAAAAACCCTGGCCTATTTATAAAATAAAGTTGGGAACGGAAAATGATGTGGCCATTATTAAAGAGTTGCGAAAACATACAACAGCTATTTTCAGGATTGATGCCAATTGTGCCTGGACCGCAGCGGAAACTATTCACAATGCGCCCTTGTTAAAGGAATTGGGTGTTGAGTTTTTAGAACAACCTCTAAAAGCTGATGATTGGGAAGGGATGGAAAAAGTAATTCACCAAAGTGTTCTTCCGGTAATTGCCGACGAAAGTTGTATCGAAGAGGGTGATGTAGAGAAATGCTGGCTCCATTTTAATGGTATAAATATTAAATTGACAAAATGTGGGGGACTTACGCCGGCTTTGCGAATGATAAATAAAGCCAGGGAACTGGGGTTGAAAGTCATGGTAGGGTGCATGACAGAATCTACCGTTGGGATTTCGGCTATAGCCCAACTATTACCAAAATTGGATTATGTAGATATGGATGGGGCAATGTTATTATCTGAGGATATTGCAAAGGGGGCTCAAATTAAAGAAAAAGGCCGAGTTGTTTTTCCTAGATTAAATGGCAGCGGAATAGAATTATTAAAATGACCTCATATATTGATTCTTTTCCGGGACGCGAAATTGTAATTGAGCGGAAGAAATTTCTTTACTTCGGTGGAACCGCCTATTTTGGGATGCAAACTGATAAGGAATTCCAGAATATTTTTATCGCAAATATCAAAAAATATGGCACCAGCTATGGCGCTTCCAGAACGTCCAATGTTCAGCTATCAGTTTATAGAGACGCGGAAACTCATCTTTCAAAATGGGTTGGTAGTGAAGACTGTGCAGTCCTATCATCAGGATATCTTGCGGGCCAATTGATTTGTAGCTTATTCAGTGGTAAGCAATATCAGTTATTCTATACACCAAACAGTCATTCCGCCCTATACCAATCTAACGTTAAACCCTATATCACTTATTCGGCTTTGCATATTGCATTAAGGGACCATCTGTCATCAAACAAAGAGGCAATACCTGTAATTCTGTTAGATTCCATAGATTTCTCGGGCTATAACTACCCAGAATTTCAAGGGTTAACGTCACTACCTCTAAATAAATGCATTCTTGTGGCAGATGATTCGCACGGTATTGGACAAATAGGCCCTGCAAATAGCGGAGTTTTCCAAATTCTCTCGAATATCAAACCCAAAGAGCTACTAATTTGCAGCTCTTTGGGTAAAGCGCTAGGTATAGATGCAGGAGCAATCTTTGGCACCAGTAAAAGGTTAAAACAAGTAATAAAAACGGATTTTTATGCCGGAGCTTCGCCCCCATCACCTGCAAGTATGGCCACATTAATTGATGCTGAAGAAATATATAAATCTAAAAAAAGGATTTTGGATTATAATATGAGTTTTTTCCTAAATCAAATAAATGATAATAAGAAATTTAGCTTTATACAAGGTTTCCCCGTATTTGGTTATTCCGATCCTGAATTAACAAAATTTCTGTATAACAACGGAATTATTGTAACTGATTTCAATTATCCCTCAGAAGAAGCCAGCTTAAAAAGCAGGATAATATTAACTGCCTTACATACTGAGAAAGACATTACAATTCTTACTTCACTTATAAATTCTTTTTATGATTAACTATTAAACTGGTGACCAGCCATTTACAATTCATAATTTATTCTCTGATTTTCTGTTGGTTTCACAAAAAAATTGTAACTTTTAAGATCTATTTAAGAATCATATTAAAATACACTAACATGAAGAAATTACTGGGATTGGTTTTATTGATGGTGCTCCTGATCACTGCTACTGCAATCACATCTATGAAACCTAACACGATGCATACAATTCAAGGCACCTGGGAACTGCAAAGCTTTTATAACTATGATGGCGAAAATATTACTGATACTGTACCCCTTGCTGAAGGTTACAGACAGGTTAAAATATATCACCACGGCAAGGTCATGTGGTCTCGTACTACCTCTAGTGATACTAAGGACGCAGATGGTAATGACGTTGTAGGGAGGTTTGGCTATGGAACCTATAAATTAACAGATACCGAATTAATAGAAACCATAGAATATGGTGATAAAGGTATGATGAGAGATTTGGAGGCTTTACGAAACTTTACTTTTGAACTAGAATTGAAGGATAACACCTATAGTCAGATATCAACTGATGCGGAAGGTAACAGGACTTTCTCAGAAAATTACAAAAGATTAGATTAGGATCTGGCATCCTTGGAAAATGAAAAGACCGCTATTCCTAGCGGTCTTTTTTTTACTGTAACAGATAAATTTTATTAAATATCTTAGGACACTACTTGTGGGGATTCTATAGTAGCCAAATAACGTTCTGCATCCAAAGCTGCCATACAACCGGTTCCTGCCGCCGTTACGGCTTGTCTGTATTCCTTATCCTGAACATCACCACTTGCAAAAACTCCAGGCTTGCTTGTTTTAGTGGATTTACCATGTGTTATAAGATATCCAGTGTCATCCATCTCAAGCTGACCCTTGAAAATTTCCGTATTGGGTTTATGCCCTATGGCAACAAAGAAGCCTGTAATAGGAATTTCTTCTTTTGCACCAGTTTTATTATTCACGATTCGTAAACCTTCAACTACCTGTTCACCTAATACCTCATCCACTTCTGAATTGTACCGCAGATCAATGTTTGGCAGACTGTTTACTCTATGTTGCATGGCCTTCGAGGCCCTCAAATAGTCCTTACGGACCAACATAGTAACTTTATTGCAAATATTCGCAAGATATGATGCCTCCTCAGCTGCCGTATCGCCACCTCCTACTATTGCCACATCTTGTCCTTTGTAAAAAAAACCGTCGCACACGGCACAAGCCGAAACACCTCCCCCGCGCAAACGTTGTTCACTGGGAATATTTAAATATTTAGCAGTTGCGCCTGTGGAAATAATCACGGTTTCCGCCTCAATTACTTTAGACTCATCCATGGTTACTTTGTGAATCCCGCCAACTTCTTTACTGAAGTCAACCGAAGTAGCCATACCAATGCGAACTTCTGTTCCAAAGCGCTCGGCCTGTTGCTGCAACTGAACCATCATCGTAGGTCCGTCTATTCCCTCAGGGTAACCTGGAAAATTATCGACCTCCGTGGTGGTGGTTAATTGCCCTCCGGGCTCCATCCCGGTATACATAAGTGGTTTTAGATCTGCCCTGGCTGCGTAAATAGCAGCGGTATAACCCGCAGGACCTGAACCTAATATGAGTGTTTTTACACGTTCAATTTTTTCTGACATGATTTAATATTAAACTATAATTATTATGCCTTAAAAGTAGGATTTTCAGGATAAACCTTACTTTAAAAGTTATAAAAAGTTATTATAATTATATAAGCAGATCTATGCTATCTCCTTGAAGTAATTCAAATCAATAATTTAATATTAATCGAAGTTTTTACTCATGATGATAGACTTGAAGCTTACTTATAAATATATCAGGCCGGGATAATTTAGCTAATCCTTTACACCAATTTTGGATAAGATATCCTCCATTAAACACCATTTTGTGAATGATGACTGTAAGAGGTTTATGCCAACGAAGGCAGTAAACCATAACCAATTAATATTCACGTAAATGGCGAGTATTAAGCTAACCAGAATAAAGATTCCGGCAACTGCCCTAACAATTCTGTTTTTCATACTTATTATATTTTAAATTGATCTTTCTATGGGAACTACAATCGCTTTTATTGGATTGTTGGTTACCAAATTTTCATTAAACACTTTAATCAAACTAAAGAGGGAATCTATTTTTTCATCTTCAGTGAAAGAGAAAAACAGGCTGGATTCTACACCTCCTTTTACACCAGGAAACCAATTTGAGGTCATTAAAAGGGCCGCCTGTTGTTTATATCCGTCAATTTCTGAACCGCTAAAATTTTCAATATTGGCTTTTTTAAAAAGTTGCAGAATGGCCTCTTCATACTGCTCGACTACGGTAACAATGAGTAGTTTCATATTTTGTGATTTTTACGTTCTATTAAATAATATACCAGTGGCACCACTAACAGAGTAAGTACCGTTGAGGCAATTGTTCCTCCCATTAGTGAAATAGCTAAACCCTGAAATATCGGGTCAAAAAGAATAACAAAAGCACCAATGACAACCGTTCCTGCAGTTAAAAGAATAGGAGTCGTTCTAACTGCCCCAGCATCTATAACTGCTTGTTTTAACGGAATACCTTCTGCAACACGAAGGTTTATAAAGTCTATAAGCAGCACGGAATTTCTTACCATTATTCCGGCCAAAGCTATCATTCCAATAAAAGAAGTAGCCGTAAAGAATGCATCTAATATCCAATGGCCAAATACAATTCCAACTAAGGATAGAGGAATGGCCACCATCATTACAATGGGTGCCTTAAAGTTTTGAAACCACCCTACAATTAAAATATAGATAATAACAATTACCCCTAGAAATGCAATTCCTAAATCTCTGAATACTTCCAGAGTAATTTGCCACTCTCCATCCCATTTTATTGTGTAATCATCTTCAAAATCGGGCTGTTTACTGTAAAGTTCTTCAAGCTTATATCCCTCAGGAATATCAATTTCCTTTAATTTATCTGACATGCCCAAGATAGCATAAACAGGGCTTTCCAGTTCTCCTGCCATATCAGCAAGTACGTAAACCACCCTTTTTTGATTTTTTCTATAAATGCTTTTTGCGCTTATAGTTTCATTAATTTTCGTTAAATCGCCAATGGTAATCATAGTTCCCATTCTTGATTTTACTTTGAGTTGAGAAATATCATTAATGGTCGATTTCTCTTTTTCGTCAAGGGCGAGTAACAAGCCTACCTGATTGGATGCATCTTCATCATACAAGTTAGTTATGGCTTTCTCCGAAAGGGCTAAATTTAATGTATTAGCTATTTGCCGGGGTGCCACGCCATAAAGCATAGCTTTTTGTTTGTCAATGATAAATTCATATTCGGTTTGGTCCGCTTCTACCATCCAATCCACATCCACTACATCTTTGGTGTTGTTTAACAGGCTTTGCAACTGATTTGCAACAGCAATCTGCTGGTCATAATCCGGTCCATAAATTTCTCCCACAATAGTGGATAACACCGGTGGCCCAGGGGGCACTTCCACCACTTTTATGTTCGCATTATATTTTTTTCCGATTTTTCTAATTTCAGGGCGCATAAGGCTGGCTATCTCATGGCTTTGAGCACTTCTTTCGTGTTTATCTACCAGGTTTACCTGAATATCAGCAACATTACTCCCTCCTCTGAGATCATAATGCCTCACTAAGCCATTGAAAGTAATGGGGGCAGAAGTCCCGACATAACTTTGATAATTAACAACTTCCGGACGGGTAGATAAATATTGGGAAATTTCTTTTGCAACAACAGCAGTCCGCTCTAACGTAGTACCCTCGGGCATGTCTATGACTACCTGAAATTCATTTTTATTATCAAAAGGAAGCATTTTTACAGCCACTGATTTAGTAAAGAACATGGCTACCGAAGCCAACAATAAAATGAAAGTTATACCCAGAAATATCCAGCGTATCTTTTTATTCTCAAGCAAGGGCTTTTCGAATCTCTCATATATCCGATATATAAAGGTTTCCTCTAGTTGCTTTTCTTCCTTTTTCTTGCCATTTTTTTCTTTTTCACGCAGAAATATAAACCCCAGGTAAGGTGTAATTGTAAGTGCCACAAACAAAGAAAATATCATTGCGATAGATGCTCCAATTGGCATTGGGGACATATATGGGCCCATTAATCCTGAAACAAAGGCCATGGGCAACACCGAGGCAATGACCGTAAAAGTTGCCAGAATAGTAGGGTTCCCAACTTCGTTAATCGCGTACAGGGCGGCTTGTTTGAATGGTAGTCGTTTCATTTTGAAATGACGGTGCATATTCTCCGCAATAATTATAGAATCGTCTACCACTATACCTGTTACAAATACCAAAGCGAATAGAGTAATTCTATTCAGCGTATAGTCCAGCATATAATAGCTGAGTAATGTAAGGGCAAATGTAATTGGGACTGATAAAAATACCACCAAACCTCCTCGCCAACCCATGGCCAGCATAACCACAAAAGTTACTGCTATAATTGCCCCAATAAGGTGCATTAAGAGTTCTGATACTTTTTGAGAAGCAGTTTCGCCGTAATTTCGGGTTACTTCCACATGCACATCGCTAGGAATCAGATTTTGTTTTAAGTGGTCTACCTTATTCAGAATAATATCTGAAATCTTCATGGCATCTGCTCCTTTTCGTTTGGCTATGGAAATGGTAACAGCTGGATATTCAGAATTATACAGCTGTGCATTTTCGCCCGCCTGGCCAAAACCAAGAGAAACATAATTTTTGGGTAATTCAGCACCATCATGTATTTCCGCAATTTGTTTTAGGTATATTGGTTGATTTTGTTGAACGCCTACAACCAAATTTTCAACATCCTCCGTAGTTTCCAAAAACTTTCCGGTTGTTACTGTGAACTCCGTGTCATATTTATTAAAAGTACCACTGCTAAGCTGACTGTTATTGGCTTTTATCATCTTTGCAACAGAAAGGAAATCCAGGCCGCTTTCTGCCATCTTGTCTTTGTCGAGTACTACTCTTAATTGCCTGTTTCTGCCACCAATTTTTTGGATCGCAGAAACATCATTAATCTTTTCAATTTCGTCAGTAAGTTCCTGTGCAATCTGCTTCAGTTGGTAATCGTCGTAATTCTCACTCCAGAGGGTTAAACCCAGCATTGGCACATCATCTATAGCCCTGGTTTTTACCAACGGAAAGGTCACCCCTTGTGGCATGATATCCATATGCTTGTTAATCTCATTGTAGAGTTTAACAAAAGATCTTTCAATATCCTCACCTACATAAAATTGAACAATAACCATGGCTTGTTCATTCATGGAAGTAGAATAGACATATTCAACCCCTTTGATATTGGAGATAAGTTTTTCGAGGGGCTTTACAACCCTCGACTCCACTTCGGTAGGGCTAGCTCCGGGATATCCTACAAAAATATCAGCAATGGGAACATCAATTTGAGGTTCTTCTTCCCTTGGAATTAAAAAGGAGCTATATACCCCAATGATCATAAAAACTATCATTAGGAGTACTGTTAGCTTTGATCCTATAAACGACTTTGCAATTTTCCCTGCTAATCCTTCTTTCATATTTTTATTATTACCTTATGAATTTCTTTCTTAGTGTGTGGTAAATAAACCTACCCCGGATCTATTGTATGGATATTTTAACCCCGTTATATAATTTTCCATTTGATGAACTAATAAAACTTTCATCTGCTGCTAAGCCTGATAAAACTTCAACCCTATCACCATAGGTCCGTCCTAAACGAAGCCATCTGAGGAGTGCGGTGTTACTCTCGCTTACTGTATATACTCCGGATAATTGCCCTTTATGAATAAGTGCCTCAAGCGGTATTAAAGCCGCTCTTGATTGTTTATCTGCTGTTATAGGAAATTTCACAGTGGCATACATCCCTGATAAGATAGGTGCGCTGGTTTCCGATAAGGCCACTTTAACATGGTACTGACCACCGGTATTTTTAGATGAGCTGCTTACCTCAACGACTTCTCCCTGGACATTCTCATTTAAGGAATTCAAACTCACCTGTACTTCCATTCCTTGTTTTATTTTTGTTATTTCTGATTCAGATATTTTTGTCAGTACCTGGTATTTCCCTGGAGCTTCAACTTCAAGAAGGGGCATTCCAGGATTTGCCATATCTCCCGGGTTTATGAACTTATTGGTCACTACTCCGTTGAATGGAGCACGAATATCCGCATAGGAAAATTGTGCATTTACTTCATTTTTCATTTGTCTTGCGGCCTCAAGTCTTGCTTTGGCCATATTGTAATGAGCAGTTATATCATCCAGTTCCTTCTGGGAAGCGCTATTTTCCTGAAACAATATTGTATATCTCTTCATGTCTTTTTCTGAATTGTTATAGGCCGCCGTAGCTTCAGCAATTCCAGCATTTACCTGAGCAAGCTTTGCAGACAGATCCATGTTGTTTATGCTCAATAGAAGTTGTCCTTTAGTGACCTTATCCCCTATCCTTACATAAATCTTTTCTACATGTCCCATGATTCGGGTACTTAGGTTGGCACTTTTAACAGCTTCTATCTTTCCGCTTGTAGAAATCATAGTTGGACCATCAATCTCACCAACCATTTTTACTGTTACTGTAATAACAGGCCCATTTGCTTGTTGTTCTTTCTTCTCTTTATCACCACAACTCCAGACAAGAAGTATCAGAAGTATGACATATATTTTTTGCATATTTTGGTTTTTATTCTTCATTATTTAATTATTCTTTTGTTAAAAATTCCATGTAAGCCACAGCAGAATTATGCTGAAAAATGGTGAAATAATATTCCAGTTGTTTTTGAGCATATTGCGTTTCCGCCAAGAGCAAGTCGGTCGTTTTTTCCAAACCCTGTGCAAAACGATTACTGCGAATTCTCAGCGCTTCTTTTGATTGATTTAAGGCGAGAGTCGTAAGCTCCAAATTATTTTTTGTATCCTGAAGCATACGCCTCGCTTTGTTGAGCTCTAGCTGACTCTCTGATTTGTATAGTTCTAATTCTAATTTGGCTTTTTCAAATTCTGCCTTACTTTTATGAGCTTTTCCAAATCGCTTAGTCCCGTTCAGGACATCCCATCTCAATTCTGCCCCAAAGAGATAGCCACTGGCACTTCCCCGAAATACCTGTTCATCATGTAATTCGTAGGTCCCAAAAGCATTCAGCTTTGGTAAAAAACTCATTTTATCTGACCTGTATGTTTGATAATAGGCCTCTTTAACTGATTCCATTGCCAAAATATCTTTTCTATTCTCCGATACATTTTCCAAAGAAAATTGGTTTGCAAAAACCCTAAGTGAATCGGCAGGGGCCATTATCCGGTAGGTGGAGTCATTCATCATTACCGACAAGTAATTGGAGGCATTTTGAATATTGCTTTTTGCATATTGCAGTTGATTATCAATTTCTGTTAATCGCACTTCCACCGCCAGCACATCAGATCGTTGAAGGTATCCCTGTTTGAAGCTGTTGTCTGCCAGCCTTTTGTTTTCCATTGCAGCCACTTTTGTTTTTTCCAAAACTTCTACCGTTTTGTACGCCAGCTGTAACTGCATATATGCTTTTTCAACTTCCAATATCAGGTAATCACGTGTACGCCCGGATTGATATTCCGAGGCCGTCAGTTTCGCTTTTGCTGCTTTGCGTTGGTAGAAGCCATCAAAATTCAGCAGGGGTTGCTGAATCTCAAAACGGGTTGCATAATCTTCAATTTGACCTGGATTATTAAGGAGATCCGGATTAAAATCGGCTTGTGTTACAATTTGCTGATTTAATTTAACCCCAAAAGACATCAACGGATTGTTAGTAGCTATCCCGGTATGTGAAAGACTAATATTAGGTAATAGCACGGCATTGGTTTGCCTAAAATCACCTTCAGCAGCCATAATATCCTTCTCAGTGATTTTTAAGCTTTTATTTTGCTCCATCACCCTGTTCATAATCTCTCCCTTGGTAATTAGCACGTTCTTTTGTGCATTTAGAATAAAAACGCTTAACAAGGCTAGTATTTGTAGTGTATTCTTCATCAACTAATTAATTTGAAGCAAAATTAAGCTGAGAAGAAAGTTCAAACGGTAACCTATGTTACCGAAATCTGGTAACTAATGTTACAGAATATGCAAGCAGAATTGCATATAAAATAAAACAGCTTGCAACATTTTTTTAAGAATGTAGACAACGAGCCGATTTTCGCGAAATAATTAAAAAGAAACTAAAGTTTGGTCCCGTAGGCAAGATCCCCAGCATCGCCCAATCCCGGAATTATATATCCTTTTCCGGTTAATTTATCATCAATTGCTGCGATCCACAGATGAGTATTTTCAGGGAAAACACTTTTTACATAATCTATCCCAGCCGTAGAACCGATTACAGAAATTATATGAATTTGCTTGGGTTGACCATGGTTTTTTAAAGCATTTAATACATTCTCTAAGGTCTTTCCGGTTGCCAGCATAGGGTCTGTTAATATGAGTGTTTTACCTCCCAATGCCGGGGCGGCAAAATATTTAACGATTACATCAAAATCGTTACCTCCGTCCGGATGATGCCTGTAGGCTGAAATAAAGGCGTTCTCTGCTTTGTCAAAATAATTCAAAAGTCCACGATGTAAAGGCAAACCGGCCCTTAAAACAGAACACAAAACAAGGTTATTTAATGGCAATGCCATGGCTTTATGACCAAAAGGTGTTTGAACTGTACTTACCTTATAATTTAGAGTTTTACTTAATTCATAACACAGGATTTCACCAATCCGTTCAATATTCCTTCGGAAACGCATTGAATCCTTTTGAATATTTATATCCCTGAGTTCAGCAACGAATTGATTTAGCAAGGAGTTTTCAGCTCCGTAATTATGAATGATCATACATTTTATGATTTGCCTTAAAGATACATTTTTTAGGATTTAAACCAGTAGCTTATCCCGGCTGACCAATAGAAAACCGGCTTAAGATCTTCAGTTAATATAGTATCTTCATTGATTATTGTAGCACTACTTTGAGGGAATGCCATCATCGGGTAGAATGAAAAGATAAAATGTCTGTAATTGTAGTGTAATGGAATTTCTAATTCTATATTCAGAATTTTAAAGTTTTGAACTTCGTCAATATTAATCATGCTGGACTCCGCTGTTTCGGAACCAGAATTACCCATGCCCTTTCCTTTTCTATTACCTAAGCGACTGCTTCTAAAGTATTGTTGATAAAAATATTGTGTCCCGGCATATAAGGAAATGCCGGGGTTAATCATTAGATTTTTATTAATGGCATAAAAAGTACGGTCGAGCATCAACCCGGTAATAAAATCGGTGGAGCTACCGTCATTGAAATAACTTGTTAAGGAGAGGGTAGCCTCTAATACCTCAAAATCATAGCTAACAATGCCGGTTAGATCGCCTAAAACAGAAGACATTACATTAAAACTTTCTTCATTAAAAAAATAAGCGGTCCCCGAAATACCCCAGCTAAGCTTGTTTGAATTAAAATTATAACCCGCACTGAGCAAAAAAAGGTCAACTCTGTTAGCTTCCGATCCCGTGAGGAATGACAAGGACGCATCGGCAAAAAAACCTGATTTGTTGTAATACCCTATTGAGGGAAACAGATAAGGCGCAGCAATGGAGTCACGCCTTCCCATAAAAACGTTATCATTGATATAACTAACATTTGCCAAAAAATAGGAAAAGTCTTCATTAACTATATCATTGGTGGATTTAACAGGGTCTTGCCCCATAAGAACTAAAGGGATCATCGAGAATAAAAAAAAATACAAAATAAGTCGAATCTTCATTTTGGATTGTTTTAAATAAAGGGCTCCGGAATTTATCCGGAGCCCTCTAAAATGTTTATTTTGTACTTATTTTTTTCTTTTTCATAGTAGGCTTATTTACGCCTTTTTTTATCATCTTTTTATGAGGGGCAATGTTTTTTTGTATAATCATTTTGCGATACTGATACATATTACTAAACATTTGACCTTCAGCATTCAGACATTGTCCATCATGCAGTTGTAATCTCTTTTGATCTCTTGTTAGAAAACTTCCATCAGGGTTCACTACAACTCCATTTCCAAGGTCTAGACTTTCATTTAAACGCTGTTGTGTCTGATTCCGTACCACATACATGTCTCCATCAACCAAAGTGTATTGCACTCTATTTTGATTTCGTTCCTGAATTTGATCCTGGGTTAAACCTTTATTCTCCTGACCTACTTTGTAACGGTACTGGTATTCATTCCGATATTTGATACCATCACCATCCAAACACTCGCCATTCTTCAGTTTCATGCGGTCACCATCTGTGGTATGATAAGTTCCGTCAGGAGAAACCACAGATCCGTCTGATAAGGTCTGTTTATCTTTAAGACGCATTTCTGCCCGATCTCTTAATTCTAACATTTCGCCATTAACCATAACCAATTTGGTACGGTCTTGATCCTGAATTCTATCCTGATCTCTTTCCTGGGCCGTGAGTGCCATAGATCCGAAAACTACAAACGCAAATAAAAAAAACATTTTTTTCATGGTATTGAGATTTATCATTAATAATGTTACAAACCTACAAGACTAAAACAATCAGGACAATGATGTTAGTCATGTAATCCCAATAAATACAGTGGTTTCGTGTAACTTATGTTACATTGACAAGTACTTTACTATAGAAAATAAGGAATGGAAAAATACCCCTTGTAGTATATACTGGTGGCCCGCTGAGGCGACAGAAGTTTTAAAATATTATCCATTAACACAGGTAGCTGTTTTCTTACCGCAGCTCCTGTTTCTAAAATTGGCAAGGCAGCTACATCTCCCAGGTCATTGTCCGCATTAACCACATACTGATTTTCATCGGGAGCTGTGTGATTTCCTAAACACAATTGACAAGAATTTGAAGTATAGTAACACTTGTTACA
>CBDTVT010000035.1:0-21491 GCA_965364275.1 uncultured Eudoraea sp.
TTGATTTGAATATGTAACTTCAAATTCCGTTTTTGTAGCTTTTGATACCCTGGGGCCAACAGCTTTAAATTCTTGAGAAAATAAGGATTGGTGTTGTTCTGAAATTGTAAAATGTAATTTTGCAGTATTGTTTAAGACAGCATACCTGAAAGCTTCTTTTAAATGCTCTTCAAAAGCTGTAACAGTAAATTCCCCGTAATTGTGAAAGGGTAAAAGCCCTTTCGGATAAAAACCATAATTAAGGTTTTCTTTCAATAACATTTCACTTACAAAACGATATTTGATGTCATTTGCTGAACTGGCTTTGTTTTTTATTCGTTTTTGAACAATCTCGTAAAAAGGAAATTTTTTAATTTGTTTGAAAAAGGTCTTTAAATCCGAGTCATTTAATCTGTCTACATAGGTATCTATATCTTCGGAGTCAGGATCATAATGCTCTAAAAAGTTAAAGAGGGATTTAAACATTCTTGATGCAGCACCAGACGCCGGAACAAATTTGAGTAAACTTAAAAGCCTTTTTAGTTCTTCGAACTTACTGACTAACTTTTTCTCCCGCGCTTTACTTAATTTCAAAATCCCATCCGAAACTATTGCGGCCTTTTCCAGCCTTACAAATGGTATCCCCTCTTTAAAGGTCTCAATCTGATCCAGAACCATTTCTTTTGAGATTCCTTTTTCCTGTAGTTGTTCTAAATCCATTGGTGAAAACTCAATCATTTGTCGAGTAGTTTATCGATAGATTTAATGGCCAGTGCAAGCCTTTTTCCATTATCCCCATTTAAAGTAACAAAATTCTTATCATACTTTTTCAATGTTTCCTTAAAATATAGAAACATTCGTTCGCGTTCATTAGGTTTATCCCGAAGATCGTCTTTTTCCCAGGGAATATCTATGGAAGTTAGCAAATAAAGATCGTATGTATTCTGCAAAGCGTATTTTTCTAAAACAGGATCGCAATAACCAAGGTAATATGCTTCAGAATATACTTTAGTTTCTAAAAGATCTGTATCACAAATAAGAAGTTTATTTGCTTTTTCCGTCAAATAATTTTCCAAACGAATTTGGCCTTCTGCAATGGGTATCAAATCATGCGGTTCACAGGTTTTTTGTTCTTTATTCCACTTTTCCTGCAAATAATCACGCGCGTATTCAGGCACCCACTCTGTTTGATAGTGATTTGCAAGTTCCTGAGCCAGGGTAGTCTTACCTGTTGATTCAGGTCCAAACAGAACTATTTTAATAATGTTAGCGGGCTTTTGTTTAAGTTTTTCTTCCATGCCATATAGCCATAAATGGCGATTATGGTAAATAATAAATATTGAAGTGATGTAAAAATAAGTCCTTTATACAAATATAAAGGAACTGAAATTACATCACCAATAATCCAATAGATCCAATTTTCGAGCTTTTTTTTGGCCATAAGCCACATCCCTACAAAGAAAATGGCGGTTGTAAGGGTATCCACATAGGCCGTCCAACTATTAAATTTATCAAACAAGGAATATACCAGAATAACAAAAACAACTGCACTAATAAACAGGAATATGGACCATTTTTTCTCTTGCTTGTTCGTTTTTGTTATTGGGATAAAATGGTCGGCATCTACTTTTCTCGTCCATAAGTACCAGCCTATAGTACTCATGGAAAAATAATACGCGTTAATAAGCATGTCTCCTAATAGCCCATATACCCAAAGAATATATACAAAGATCCCTGTGCTGATTATTCCGGTAGGAAATACAAGGATATTTTCTCTTTTTGCATACCATACACTTAAAAACCCGAAAACAACACCTATCATTTCAAGGATGATTAGAAACGTAGGGGTATCCTGGTATTGAGCAAAAACCCAATCAAAAATTTGGCTCATAATTGCTTCGGTCTGTTTTTACGATTTTGATATACATTAAGCCACTTTCCATTAATTCCAAAGCAAGTTTAATTTCTCTATTGAGCAGTTTCATTATATCATCATAATCTCCATAAATCTGTGTACTTAAAGGATTTTCCAAGACGGTAAAACCGGAGGCCCGTATTTTTTTAATAAAACTGATAATTAGCTCTTCATAATTATCCTGTAACGGGGTTAAGGTCAGTTCAACAGATATATTCATGATTTGTAAATTAAAATCCGGCCAATCTTTATATTAACCTTCTTATTTAATTGCATATACGCAGGTGAATTCTTCAAATTCCAGAAAAGTAATATCATACTCCGATGTGCGCCCCTCATAACTGATAATGCCTTTAGTAGTACTATCGGTGTTTATAAAATCATCAATATAAATATGATTTATAAAACTCAGCCCATGAGTGGCATATATCTTATAAAGGGACTCTTTGGCGCCCCATATAATTGTTAGTTTTTTAACGATTTCTTTTGCGTTTTTAATATTGGCATATGCCTCTATAGTTGTAAACTTATGCCCAATACGAATTATTTTATCCCTTTGTTTCTCGATATCAATCCCAACTTCATCTTTCTGACTTACAATTATTCCTGTAAATTGATATGAATGTGTAATGGAGATATGATTGCCGTCTTTCAGATGTGGCTTTCCCGCCAGGTCATAAAAAAGATCGCTATCTACATAACCCGCTAACCCCATTAAGTGCCGGATACTTAAAAATCCTCTCCTATGCAGCTCAGACTTCATACCATTCATTCTAAGCTGGCATTTATTGGTAAGGTTAATATTTAAGGAAAGTTCCTTTTCAGACTCTGTAATCTTCCAAATGTATACCTTAGTATTTGAATTTATTGTTATAGTTTTGTAAAGAGGCATACAATATTTTAAGTTATCATGACCTTTGAAATTGTAAAAGGCCTTTTGTAGGACGAATGTAAAAAATAAAAAAGATATGCGAACCAATACCATACCATACGTTCCTTTTAAAGTCAAGGACATTACCTTGGCAGAATGGGGAAGAAAAGAAATAGAATTGGCTGAAGCCGAGATGCCGGGGCTTATGGCCTTGCGTGAAGAGTATAAAAAAGAACAACCACTTAAGGGTGCCCGTATTGCGGGTTGTCTTCATATGACCATACAAACAGCGGTACTTATAGAAACCCTGACTGCTCTTGGTGCAGAAGTTACGTGGAGTTCATGTAATATTTTCTCCACTCAGGATCATGCTGCTGCGGCCATAGCGGCAAGCGGCGTACCAGTTTATGCATGGAAAGGCATGAATGAAGAGGAATTTAACTGGTGTATAGAACAAACACTGTTTTTTGGTGAAGAACGCAAGCCGCTTAATATGATACTGGATGATGGGGGCGATCTTACCAATATGGTATTGGATCTATTTCCGGAACTAACATCCGGTATTAAAGGTCTTTCAGAAGAAACAACCACTGGAGTCCACCGACTTTACGAGCGATTCAAAAATGGAGTATTGCCTATGCCGGCAATAAATGTGAATGATTCGGTAACCAAATCCAAATTTGACAACAAGTATGGTTGCAAGGAAAGTGCAGTAGATGCGATTAGAAGGGCCACGGATACTATGCTCGCGGGAAAACGAGTTGTTGTTGCAGGTTACGGAGATGTTGGAAAAGGCACGGCAGCTTCATTCAGAGGGGCCGGAGCAATAGTTACAGTTACTGAAATAGATCCCATTTGTGCTCTGCAGGCCTCTATGGACGGATATGAGGTAAAAAGACTAGAAACAGTAGTTAATAATGCAGACATTGTAATTACGGCTACTGGAAATAAGGATATCCTCAAGGAAGAACATTTTAGAGCCATGCGCGATAAAGCTATTGTGTGTAATATTGGACATTTTGACAACGAAATAGACATGGCTTGGTTAAATGATAATTATGGTAATACCAAAGATGTGATTAAACCACAGGTAGATAAATATACTATTGATGGGAAAGACATTATAGTGCTTGCCGAAGGACGATTGGTTAATTTAGGATGCGCCACCGGTCATCCAAGCTTTGTCATGAGCAATTCGTTTACAAACCAAACACTCGCACAAATAGAGTTATGGAAATATAGCGATAAATATGAAAATAAGGTATATATGCTTCCTAAGCATTTAGATGAAAAAGTTGCCAAACTGCATTTAGGACGTTTAGGTGCTGAACTAACAGAATTGCGAGAAGAACAGGCATCTTATATTGGAGTTGAAGTTAAAGGCCCTTATAAGCCGGACTATTACAGGTATTAGAGAACTAAGCTTAATATAGAAATACAAAAAACCCATTATGAAAACATAATGGGTTTTTATTTTGAGTTATTCAATTGAGTATTATGCCTCAAAAGGCTCTATAGAAACATAAGATTTTCCACCTGCTTTCTTTTGAAACTTTACAAGTCCGTCAATTTTTGCGTGCAATGTATGATCTTTTCCGATATAAACATTATTACCAGGGTTGTGCTTGGTACCACGTTGTCTTACAATAATATTTCCTGCAATAGCAGCTTGTCCTCCAAAAATCTTAACCCCTAAGCGTTTCGATTCTGATTCTCTACCGTTTTTAGAACTACCTACACCTTTTTTATGTGCCATGATATTATTTTTTATACCAAGCCTGGGCTGGTATTAGTTATTAACTTATTTATTTAATGCCTCAATAAGATCGGCCTTTTTCATAGAAGAAATCCCGGATATTCCCTTAGCTTTGGCCATTTCCTTTAATTCCACTACTGTCTTTTTGCTTAAATCAAGTGCTTCTTTAGGAGCTGCCTTCGCTTTTTCAACTTTAGCCTTAGGAGCTTTAGCTTTTGGAGCTGCTTTTTTAACCGGCGCAGCTTTTACAGGAGTTTCCTTTTTCGGCTCGGCCTTGGCTGTAGTTTTCTTAGCGCCTTTGGCTACAATACTTTCGATCACCAATTCCGTTAAATATTGGCGATGCCCATTTTTCTTTTGAAACCCTTTACGTCTTTTCTTTTTAAAGACAATTACTTTGTCACCTTTAAGATGTTTAACGACAGTAGCCTCTACTGCGGCTCCGTCTATAGCTGGGGCGCCAATTGTAATGTTGTTACCATCTTCGAGTAAAAGGACGTTGTGAAAAGAAACTTTTTTTCCTTCGTCTTCTTGCAAACGGTGAACATACACTTTTTGGTCTTTCGCAACTTTAAATTGCTGCCCTGCTATTTCTACAATTGCATACATAGCGTAATATTAAATATTTTTATTTCCCTTTAAAAGATCTTTTTGGCACATTATATACCAAAGGCTCTCTAAAGGCGGGTGCAAATATACTGCTAAATTGGGAAATCACAAGAGTTTTTTTTATTCTAAACAGATTTTTTCTTGAGGTCCTTTGGAGTTTTGAACAATTGCATAAAAGTAAGTGTCAGCACCAGGGTAGTGGCAAAACCCATAATTGTCACTGTGAAGAATACGATTCCTTCAAAATTTTTGAAATTATTAAACCAACTGGTTGAAAGTTCTTTTAAAAAGTCCGTATTGATCTCGGTAGAGTAAAAAGCAAAAAAGAAAGTAAAAATAAGCGTTGCCACGACACCAGTCACCATTCCTGTTTTAAATCCCACTCCGTAGTTGAAGTTAGATTTTTCCTGAAGTCTAAAATATTTTATGGCCTCATATATTCCGAAACCGGTAATTACTCCATTAAAAAGACTAAAAAACACGTTGGTATGTAAACCAAAAAGCGATAATATCAAAAAATAAGCGATAAGGCTCCCGCTGGTCGCAATACCAAAGCGTATAGGGAGGGCAATTCGTTTCATTTACTTTATTTTTCTTCTTGTGTCCTTTAAAATAATGATTATTGCTCAATTATCATATAAAATCTTGTTAAAGAAGAAGAGTTTTCTTTCTCATAAACCCAAAAAAATTATATTAGCTGCACTTTAAAAACTTGTAAAAGTAAGTATAAACCAATCTGTTAATTTGAATTTTATGAAAAGAAAATTTTACACAGCTCTGTTAGCGCTCCTGCCATTTGTGACAATTAGTGCTCAGGAGGTAACCTATGAGGAGTACGACCTGGAAAACGGCCTTCATGTTATTCTTCACCAGGATAATACCGCCCCTGTGGTAACCACATCAGTGATGTACCATGTTGGAGGCAAAGACCGTACTGAAGGTCGTACAGGATTTGCTCATTTTTTTGAACACCTTTTGTTTGAAGGAACAAAAAATATTGGAAAAGGGAAATGGTTTGAAATTGTATCTTCCAATGGCGGACAAAATAATGCGAATACTTCTCAGGATAGGACTTACTATTACGAGGTATTTCCATCAAACAATCTAAAATTAGGTTTATGGTTGGAATCTGAGCGTATGCTTCACCCTATTATTGATCAAACAGGTGTAGATACTCAGCAAGAAGTTGTAAAAGAAGAAAAGAGGCTTAGGTATGACAATTCCCCTTATGGCCAATTACTACCAGTTTTAGGAAAAAGTCTTTTTGAAGTTCATCCTTACAAGGACCCAAATATTGGGTATATGGAAGATCTGGATGCAGCAACTCTTGAGGATGTTATTGCGTATAATAAAAAATACTATGTTCCAAATAATGCTGTACTGGTTGTGGCAGGGGATATAGACATTACCGAAACCAAAATATTGGTAAAAGATTATTTTTCCGCTATCCCCGGAGGCGAAAATATTATTAGAAATTATCCCAAAGAAACACCTATTACCAAAGAAGTAGAAGTAACTGCGTATGATGCCAATATTCAAATACCGGCTGTTGGGATAGCTTACAGAATTCCTGGTTTTAAGGAGAGAGATGCATATGTTCTTGATATGGTGTCTACATATTTGAGCGATGGCAAAAGCTCCAAACTCTATAAAAAAATAGTAGATGAAAAAAAACAAGGATTACAAGTAGGGGCTATTAATATAGGACAAGAGGATTATGGTATGTATTTGGTCTACGCGCTACCCGTAGGCGAGACTTCCCTGGACGTTCTGGTTACGGAAATGGAAGAAGAAATCTTAAAAATGCGTACAGAGATGATTTCCGAAAACGATTATCAAAAATTACAAAACAAGTTTGAAAATAATTATGTGAATTCTAACTCAAGTATTGAGGGTATTACTAACTCTCTAGCAAGATATTATATGCTGTATGGAAATACAGAATTAATAAATAAGGAGATTGATATTTACCGTTCAATTAGCAGGGAGGAGATTCAGGCTGTTGCGGAAAAATATTTGAAACCTAATCAAAGGGTAATCATAGACTACTTACCAAAAGAAAAAATTGACAACTAAAAAGATGAAAAAACTATATTATACGCTAGCAATCGCATTAATGGCTATTGGCCTTAACGCACAAGTAGACAGAAGCATAATGCCCAAACCCGGGCCTGCACCCGAGATTAATTTAAAGGATCCTCAACGCTTTGAGCTCACAAACGGACTTAAGGTTTTAGTTGTAGAAAATCATAAACTACCCAGGGTTTCCATGCAACTCACTATAGACAATCCACCAGTTGCAGAAGGTGATAAAGCAGGAGCTTCAATCCTTACGGGAAGCTTAATTGGAAATGGTTCTAAATCTATTTCGAAAGATGATTTTAATGAAGAAGTAGATTTTCTTGGTGCCCGAATTAACTTTGGGTTTCAAAGTGCATCCGCATCATCTCTATCCAAATATTTTCCAAGAATTTTGGAACTTATGGCAGATGCGGCAATAAATCCAAATTTTACTCAAGAAGAATTTGAGAAAGAGAAGGCTAAGCTTATAACGGGACTTAAGACGGAGGAAAAGGACGTATCTGCAATTGCCAATAGAGTTCAAAATGCTTTGGCTTATGGCATAAATCACCCTTATGGTGAGTTTGCTGCCGAAGAGACAGTAAACAATGTCACGCTTGCAGATGTAAATAGGTTTTATCAGGAATTATTTGTTCCTGCTAATGCTTATTTGGTAGTGATCGGGGATGTAAAATTTGATGAAGTTAAAGAACTAGTGACTAAAAATTTTGATGATTGGGTAAAGGCTTCACCCCCTTCACTAGGATACTCAGAACCTTTGGATGTACAATATACCCAGATAAACTTTGTAGATGTTCCAAATGCAGTACAATCCGAAATTGCTGTTGAAAACCTAGTAAACCTTAAAATGAAAGATCCGGATTACCTAGCCGCTCTTGTAGCTAACCGCATCTTAGGTGGAGGTGGAGAAGCGCGACTTTTCCTTAATCTAAGGGAAGACAAGGGTTATACATACGGCTCTTTTTCCAGGATAGGAAATGATAAATATGCTCCTTCAAGATTCAGAGCAACAGCAAGTGTAAGAAATATGGTTACAGATAGTTCTGTGGTTGAAGTGTTAAAAGAAGTGGACCGGATTACTAAAGAGCCGGTTACAGAAATGGAACTTAAAAATACGAAAGCTAATTACGTAGGGAATTTTGTTTTGGCATTAGAGCAGCCTTCAACAATAGCCAGATATGCTCTAAATATTGAAACAGAAGGCCTGCCCAAAGATTTTTATAAGACGTATTTAGAACGCATTAATGCAATTACTGTAGAAGATGTCCAAAAAGTTGCACAAAAATATTTCCATATAAACAATGCAAGGGTTGTCGTAGTAGGTAAAGGAAGTGAAGTTTTGGAAAATCTGGAAAAAGTTCCTTTTAATGGCAGAATGCTTCCAGTGAACTATTATGATAAGTATGCAAAAGCGGTAGAAAAGCCAAATTATGATATTGCCTTACCTGAAGGGGTTAATGTACAGAGTGTTTTAGACGCCTATTTTGAGGCAATCGGAGGAAAAGCCGCAGTGGACAAGATACAATCCTTAAAACTGGTTTACGAAGGCTCTGCCATGGGATCAATTATTAAAACTGAGGAAAAAAGAACTGCCGATAAATATGTACAAACAACCTTTATGAACGATGCCCCAGTGATGGGTGTTATCGCAAAAGGAGATGAATTATTTATGAAGCAGGGAGGCAACAAAGTTCCTTTACCCCCAGAAATGCAGCAGGATATGAAGGCTACTATTGGAATTTTTCCTGAACAGGGAATAGCTTTAAGCACTACAGCAAAACTTACAGGCACTGAAGATGTAGATGGTAAAGCCGCCTATAAAATAGAAGTGCCTGGGTCTACTGTTCAGGCGTCGTATTTTTATGATGTGGAATCAGGATTAAAAGTAAAGGAGACCACAGTAATTACTATGAATGGCCAAACCCAGAACCAGGAGGTTAATTATAAAGACTATAAGGAAGTAGATGGAATTAAATTTCCTTCGGTTAAAGTGGGTTCTATGGGACCACAAATGATTGAGACCAAATTATTGGAAGCCGTTATCAATGTAGAAGTTACAGCGGAAGATTTTGAATAATTACTCCTAAGGATATACTTAAAAGAGAAGAGGACCCGCCAAATAGCGGGTCCTCTCTTTATTAACTGAATCGCAATTCAGGCTAAGTATTAACCAATTTTTCTAATGGAAGTCTCACCTAGAACAATACCTGTATCTACTTCTGGATTTCCTTCGTATTCTATTTCAGCTTCCCCATAGGAAGTTACTTTCAATTTGTCTGAAACATTTACCTTAAATTCACTTTCACCATAGGCCGTTATTTTAGTGGTTGAATTATCCATCTTGAGCGTATTTACTTCACTTTCACCATATGCTTTATATTTTTGGTGATTAACGGAACCACTTTCAACTTCCAGATAGCTTTCGCCATATATGGCAACAGAAAACTTTTGTAATGAGACCTCATTTAAATATACTTTAGATTCCCCATAAATGGTTAATTCTAAGTCGTTTTGCTCTATACGGCTGCTGCATCTTATAGTCTCCTCACCCCTCACAGATAATTTCACTAGTTTTTTATAGGTAATATTGGCTGTTACCATTGTACCGTCGTAAATATCTTCCCTTCCTGACCATTCCTCATCTTTTACTTTTTTGCTTTTGGTATACATCTTGGCATCGTCCAAATATATACGTAAGGTCCCGTTCACTACCTCAACATTAATTTTCTCCCGTGGTACTTCGGCATTTTCAAGAACCACATTCTCCTGATCTCCTTCCTGCAAATTAACTTCTATATGTGGACTGATAATAACTTTGGAAAACGGCTCTACGGCAAGTGTCGCAGATTGACCAAATAATTGTGGTAATCCTGTAAAAATGAGGGCTATTAGTACTCCTGTCTTAGTTATTCTTTGCATGATTTGAATTTTTTTGTTAACACCTATTTGTGCCAAAGAGTTGACTTTGATCCTAATGTTACACATAAAATAGGTTTTATTTTATTTTTTGTCTGTTAATTAAGTACACGCCAAATATTATTATGCAAGCAGCGAGGAGCTGTTGTAGCACAAAGTTTTCACCATCCATCAGGCCCCAAAAAATACCTACTACGGGTATTAAATAGGTTACCGAAACCGAAAAAACCGGAGAAGAGATATGGATAAGTTTATTAAACATTACTTTGGCAACACAGGTTCCAAGCACACATAAGATAACTATATAGCCAAGTGAACTCAGGAAGTATTGCCCTTCGATTACCTTTGCCTCAAATACCCCTGAGAAAGGTAAAATAATTAATGCCGGAATAAACATTATTGCAAAATTACCTACTGCTATTCCTAATGGAGATACGTCATACAATTTACTTTTAATAATATTTGCGTTGAAAGCATAGCAAATTGTCGCCAAAATAACCAAGCCTGCATACCAATAATTTTGGCCAGGATTTATTTTCGCTCCTATAGAAACTAGTAAAATAGCACCCGCTAACCCAACTATAACACCCAAGAGCTGATTGCGTTTAAAAGCGATGCGAAAAGCCAAAGAACCAACAACTATAGTAAATAGGGGTACCAGAGAATTCAAGATAGAAGCAATACTACTATCTATTTGGGTCTGCGCAAAAGCGAAGAGAAAAACGGGGATAAAACTACCAACAATCCCAGATACTGCTATCCATTTCCACTGCTGTTTGGTTATTTGTCTCATTGTTTTAAATCCAATTAAAAACAATAAGAGTGCAGCAATTATAATACGAAGAACTCCTAACTGGATGGGTGAAAAACCTTCCAAACCCTTTTTAATTAGTATATAAGAAGTGCCCCAGATAATGGATAGTACTATCAAGTATAGCCATTTTCGGTTAAGGTCACTCATACCATTTAAATTTTGTTCAAAAGTCCTGATTTTTGATGGATTAAAGCCGTAGTTTTTCTTAATTTTACCGACTTAAAAGCAAGTTATTATGAAAATAAAATATGTGTTTTTCACCGCCATAACATTGGTCTTATTTTTATCGTGTAAAGAAGAAGAAAAGAAATCTGAATCCCTTTCTCAAATGAAAGAAGTTATGGCTATCCATGACGAGGTGATGCCTAAAATGGGAACAATTGGTAAGCTTGTTTCAGAACTTAAACCAAAAGTAGACTCCACAGAAACGGGAATTGCATATGACAAGGCCATGAAAGATTTACAGGCAGCTCATAAATCTATGATGGATTGGATGAAAGGTTTTGGAGATCGTTTCACTTCAGATGAAATCCTCAATGGCGCAGCACTTACCGAACAAAAACAAGAGTGGTTGAATGAAGAAGAAAAGAAAGTTAAAGCATTAAAGTTACAGATCAGTAACAGTATTGAAAATGCTGAAAAATTACTGGAATAGTCTTTAAAAAGGCAATTGATTCAAATCTACATTACCACCTGAAATAATGATCCCTATTTTCTGATCATGATAGTTTTCCTTTTCTCGCAACAAGGCTGCAAGTGCCACCGCACTGGAAGGCTCAACAATGATCTTTAAACGTTCCCAGATTAGGCGCATAGCAATAACTATTTCATCTTCAGTGACACGTATTATATGGTGTACGTGTTTTTTAATTATTGGAAAGGTTTTGTCTCCCAACACTGTTTTTAAACCATCTGCAATGGTGTTTGTGGTACTATTTGATTCAATCTTACCGCTATGGAATGAACGGTACGCATCATCTGCCTCATACGGTTCACCACCAACAATTTTGCAATTATCTCCAAAATAATGTGCTGCCAAAGTCGTACCTGCAATTAATCCCCCTCCTCCAATTGGGGCAAATATGTAATCCAATCCGGAATAATCTTCCAACAATTCCAGGGCAGCAGTACCTTGTCCAATTATTACATTCATATCATTTGAAGGATGAATAAAAGTAGCGCCAGTCTCCTTGGCAATTTTACAGGCCTTAGCCTCACGAGCCTCAATTGTTGGTTCACACACCACAATATTCCCGCCGTATTGACTTACAGCAATTTTTTTAACCTCAGGCGCATTAGATGGCATTACAATATATGCCTTTACGTTAAGGCTCTGAGCTGCAAGTGAGAGTGCTTGGGCAAAATTCCCTGATGAATGTGTAACAACACCATTGGCCCTTTCTTTTTCTGATAATAACAATATGGCATTGGTGGCGCCACGCATTTTATAGGCCCCCATTCTTTGAAAGTTCTCACATTTAAATAACAATTTTGCCCCGGCTATGTCATTTAATAAACGGGACGTGAGTACCGGCGTACGGTGTATATATGGCTTTATCCTATTATGGCAGTCAAGAAGTTGTTGTCTATACATAGATTACAAATCAGTTTCATATGCATTAGCTATTCTTTCCATTGGAGTGATTCCATTATTCTCTTAATATCCTTTTGCAAATAAATAGCAGCGGGATAAATAGAATCATAATTGGGTTTCACTTTAAAGTAAAGGGATCCTGTTACAAAATGTTGAGTGCTGTCTGTTACATAAAATTGTGCCTGTGATGCGGCATCCCCCAATACTTCGTAGAACATGCCATACACTCTGTCTTTTTCATTAATAAAAGGCTGTTCCGTAATGTTATCGGCCTTAACCACGTGTTCATAGGACAGTTTTTGAGCGTCTGCCAACAATTGTTCTAAATTATTGCTCACTTCCTTATAGGTTATAAAAATAGACCCTTTCATCAAAGGGTAATCCAGGGTAACAGAAAAGTTTTTATTTCTTTTAATTTGCGCCTGTGAGTTATGCTCAAATTGGTATTTCTCTGTAACCAGCAATTCTAAAGGAGAATCTGGGTATTCTAATCGAAGCATAGCCTTTGGCTTTGGTAGAGCGTCATCACCACATGAAACCAATAGAATACTGAATATTAGTGTAAATAAATATAACTTAGGATTCATTAGGTAATGTTACTTTAATTTGCTTTAATCGTTTTTTGTCCAGGCTCTCCACTAAAAACTGGTAGTCCTTAAAAGTTACAACTTCTCCACGTTTAGGAAAACTCCCAGCTATTTCCAACACAAACCCGGCTATTGTTTCCGACTCCCCTTTTTGTGCTTCAAAAACTTCCTCATTTTCAATTTTTGCTACCCTGTAGAAGTCCTTTAATGCCGTTTTCCCTTCAAAAATATAAGTGAAGTCGTCCATTTTAGAAAAAATCAAGTCTTCATCGTCAAATTCGTCAGAGATATCCCCAACAATTTCTTCAATTACATCCTCCAATGTAACAATCCCTGAAGTTCCACCATACTCATCCACAACAACTGCAAGGTGGTTTTTTTTATCCTGGAATTCTAAAAGGAGGTCATCAAGTTTTTTGTTTTCAGGTACAAAATATGGCTCCCTGATTAGTTTTAACCAATTAAAATTTTTCCTTTCTATATGCGGGAGCAAATCCTTAACATAGAGGACTCCTAAAACGTTATCCATATTCTCTGAAAATACGGGAATACGCGAATATCCATGCTGTTTAATTTCTTCCAAAACTTCCGTGAATTTCATCTCCTCACTAAGAGCGAAGATATCAATACGCGGTCTCATGACCTGTTTTGTATCTGTATTACCAAAGGAAACAATTCCTTGCAAAATTTTTTGTTCCTCTTTCGTGGTGTCACCTTCTGAAGTGAGTTCAAGTGCTTGTGAAAGTTGATCTACACTTAATCCGGATTTCTGCTTTCCAAGTCTGTTATGCATAAATATAGTTGCAGAACGCATCGGAGAACTAAGAGGTGTTAAAAGTATATCGAGAAGCTTTAATGGGTAAGCCATAAAAAGTGAAAACTCAAATCTATTTCTATTCGCGTAGATCTTAGGAAGAATTTCACCAAACATTAAAATTAAAAAAGTAGCTACCAAAACTTCCAACAAAAAACGAACCGATATTAATCCAAATAATTGATAATTAATTTTGGAAAATATGGTGTCTCCTATAGAATTAAACAAAAGGACAATCGCAATATTAATAGCATTATTAGAGATCAAGATTGTTGCCAGAAGTTTTTTTGGGCGCTCTAATAACTTAACAACTATTTTCCCTCTGGCAGTCTTCTTTTCTTCTATTTCATTTAAGTCAGTTTGAGATAAGCCAAAAAAAGCCACTTCAGCACCTGAAATCAGGCCTGAGCAAATTAAAAGCACTAATAGCATTACAATTTTTAATGCGAAAGTGCCATCAATTTCTATAAAATTTAAAAATAAACTAAGGGGGTCAGGATCCAATAGTTAAAATTTACTTTATTTGTTTAGAATGGTAAATCATCATCCTGTACCTGCTCATTTGCAGGCTGTACTTCCTTGGTGGAATTTGGTTTGTTTGCATCGGAATTTGGCTGAATCTTTGGAGTATTGGCGGAAACATTAGCTGTACTTTCTTTCTTAGTAGAAAGAAACGTGAAGTCCTGTACATGAACCTCCGTCGTGTATCTGTTATTACCATCCTCTCCCTGCCATTGGCGGGTTTTCAATCTGCCTTCCACATATATTTTATCTCCCTTGCTAAGGTACTTTTCACATATTTCTGCTGCCTTATTACGAACAACAATATTATGCCACTCTGTATTGATAACCTTTTCTCCGGTTTGCTTATTGGTATAAGTCTCATTTGTTGCGATAGGAAATCTACCAATACAGTTACCACCATCAAAATAATGCATTTTTACTTCGTCTCCAAGATGCCCGATTAGCATCACTTTATTCAATGTTCCGCTCATAATATTTTTATTATATCAAAAGTACGAATTTTTGAGGGTTTTTATAAAATCGGCAATTAAAACTGGTACAGGATATTTATCCAACTCCACAGGTGACAATCCATCTGTTAAACGATCTGATGTTTTAACTATCCAAAACCTCGTATGCAAGTGTTGATGAGACAATTTATGTACGATAGTTTTATCCGAAGACTCATATACCAGGTGGGGTTCTTTCAGAGTCAGAATTTCCGGCAACCTCTGTTTTACCTCTTTGACACCTATTTCCTCGCGGGTTTCTAATAGTGGGAATTCATACAAATTCTGCCAAATATCCTTCCCCGATCTTTTTATGAGATGCGTATATCTTTGTTCATCCAAAACTACCAGATAATTAAAAAAACGTTTTTTTACTTTCGTCTTTTTCAATTTTACAGGGTATTTATCAATACTATTTGTCTGAAGTGCCGCACAAGTCTCATTTAGTGGGCAGGATAAACAAAGAGGCTTTTTAGGAGCACACTGAATAGCGCCAAATTCCATAATTCCCTGATTGTAGTCTCTTATGTTCTCTGAGCTTAAAACTTTCCGGGCCAGATTTTTAAAATATGTAATTCCTTCTGAAGCATTTATTGGAAGTTCAACGCCAAAATATCTTGATAAAACTCTATAAACATTACCATCTACAACTGGTTCTGGTCGGTTATAACTTATAGATGCTATGGCACTTGCTGTATAATCTCCTACCCCTTTTAATTTTAATAATTCCTCATAAGTATCAGGAAAGTTCCCATTGTATTCTTCAACTATTTTTTTGGCGGTAAAATGCAGGTTTCTGGCACGAGAATAGTATCCAAGTCCCTGCCATAGTTTTAAAACTTTTTCTTCGCTGGCATCCGCCAGGTCATAAACAGTTGGGAATTGTTCAGTGAACTTAATATAATAAGGCGTTCCTTGAGCCACTCTTGTTTGTTGAAGCATTATTTCTGAAAGCCATATCCTGTATGGGTCGGTGGTATTTCTCCAGGGAAGTGACCTTTTGTTTTCAGAATACCAAAGAAGAATTATTTTTGAAAACGTCATCACTTAAATACTAAGGAGCAAAAGTAAGAGTTTATATACTTAAAATTAGTTGATTAAGATGAAAGAATGAATTTAATTTATATATTTGCAAGCTTGAAAAACTTACAGAAAACTAAAATACTAAAATGACGAAAGCGGACATTGTATCGAGAATCTCAGAAAAACTGGGTATAGAAAAAGGAGACGTACAAGCAACTGTTGAAAGTTTTATGGAAGAAGTGAAATCTTCCTTAGAAAATGGAGATAATGTTTATCTCAGAGGATTTGGCAGTTTTATTATCAAAACAAGAGCGGAAAAAACAGGTAGAAATATTTCTAAAAATACTACTATCAAAATACCGGCTCACAACATTCCGGCATTTAAACCCGCTAAGGTCTTTGTAGAAGGAGTAAAAAGCAACGTACAAGTAAAATAATAACAGTAACAAAAAGTATATTTCATGCCGAGTGGTAAAAAAAGAAAAAGACATAAGGTAGCTACCCACAAACGAAAAAAACGAAGGAGAGCTAACCGCCACAAGAAAAAGTAGTTAGATAACTACTTTTTCATTTTATACGTTCATTGACATAGAAATTCCATAAAAGAATTTCAACGGGTTTATACAACCTGTGACAACTATTGTTTAATCCATTCGTCCTATCTATAGGTGACGAATATAAATTGAATCAGGTGAATAGAGAATTAATCGTAAGATCCAATTCTGATACCGTTGATTTTGCCTTATTAAATGATGGAAAACTCATAGAACTTCATAAAGATGAAGACGATAATAAATTCAATGTTGGTGATATTTTAATCGCCAAAGTCAGGAAACCGGTTACCGGTCTCAATGCGGCTTTTGTTAACGTAGGTTACGAAAAAGATGCGTTTTTACACTATCATGACCTTGGACCTCAATTGTCCAGCATGTTGAAGTTTATTAAATTAGTGAGTACCGGGAAATTAAAATATTTTTCCCTTAAAAATTTTCCATTTGAAAAAGATATTGATAAACATGGCAGCATTAATAATGTAATTAAAGCCAATCAGTCTCTTTTAGTGCAAATTGTTAAAGAACCCATTTCTACCAAAGGCCCCCGAATTAGTTCGGAACTTTCCATAGCCGGACGATATTTGGTTATGGTACCTTTTTCAGATCGTGTTTCCGTATCACAAAAAATAGGAAGCAATGAAGAGAAAGACAGGCTGAAAAGGCTAGTAAAAAGTATTAAACCCAAAGGGTTTGGGGTAATTATAAGAACAGTTGCAGAAGGCAAAAAAGTAGCAGAATTAGACAAAGATCTTCAGAACTTGCTGAACAAGTGGACAGCAATGTGTAAGAAATTGTATAAAGCGCCGACACCTTCCAAAGTTTTGGTTGAGCTAAATAGAGCTTCCTCAATATTAAGAGATGTTTTTAACGATTCCTTCAGCGGTATCCACGTTGATGATGAGACGCTTTATGACCAGATTAAAGATTATGTGCAAGAGATTGCACCGAAAAAAGAATCCATAGTTAAGTTGTATAATTCTTCTGTGCCAATTTTTGAAAAATTTGGTATCGAAAGGCAGATCAAGACTTCATTTGGGCGAACCGCGTCCATGAGCAAAGGAGCCTATTTGGTGATAGAACATACCGAAGCTCTTCATGTAATAGATGTGAATAGTGGTACCCGCTCCAACAAAGCAAAAAATCAAGAAGATACTGCTTTGGAAGTGAACATTTTGGCCGCCTCAGAAATTGCAAGACAATTACGTTTGCGAGATATGGGTGGTATCATTGTTGTTGATTTCATAGACATGGTAAAAGCCGATCACAGAAGAAAACTTTTTGATCACCTAAGGGATGAGATGAAAGAAGACAGAGCCAAACATAAAATATTGCCTCCTAGCAAGTTTGGTCTTATACAAATTACCAGGCAAAGGGTACGTCCCGAAGTAAATATTAAGACAACTGAGGTAAATCCCAGTGGCCAGAGCCAGGAAGTAGAGGCTCCAATTGTTTTAGTTGAAAAAATGAATGTAGATCTTGAAAGAATTATAAAAGGACCTGCAAGTGATAAAGGAATTGTGCTGAATACACATCCTTTTATTGCTGCATATTTGACTAAAGGATTCCCCTCACATCGTTCCAAATGGTTTATGGAATATAAAAAATGGATAAAAATTCAGCCAAGAGATGCTTATACATATCTCGAATACCATTTTAAAGATAAAGATGGCAAAACTATTAGATAAAAAAAGCGACTTCCAAAACGGAGTCGCTTTTTTTTTTGCCTTAAAGCCAACGGTCACAAAATACCCCTCGTTAAAAATTTGTATCGCCCTATAGGTAGCTTGAAAAGCTGTTTTTATTGAATTATAACTGTTATTCATAAATTTGTTCTTATTAGGTTATAGTCAAAACAATAATTATGAAAAATCTGACCAGTATAATTTTACTAATATTTTTACTGATTATTTCTTGTAACTCCGCCACTGACAATAATGATTTTTCCAAAATAATTAAAGACAGTCCTTTTATAAATGGTAAAAGTGCCTATTTAAATTCTCCATATGTTACAGCCGGGGATCGGGTGTATATGGTGGGCCACCAAAATGGGTCTTTCCCCGATTTGGGATGGCATGTTAAAGGTGAAATGGGTGGTATCTGGGATCACCCGATAAAATTAATGGATGGGTTTGAGGTAACGCTGGATTGGCGAGATCAAAGCTTAAAATTGGATTCGGCAACTTCTTTTGTTAACTATCCTTATGCAAATAAACATACGTATAATCTTAGTGAAAATAACCTACAAATTGAACGCTTCCAATTTGTGCCTGATGGAAAGGAAGGGATTCTGATTCAATATAAATTAAAGAGCCTATCAGACAAAACAGAAAACTTTGACTTTATATTCAGCGGATTTTCCGATTTAAGACCTGTTTGGCTAGGAGAGCGAACAGGGATGATAGATAGTGAAGACAAGGCAGAGTTTCTAAAGAATTCTAACGCATGGCTTATAAAGGACAACAAAAATCCTTGGTATGTGATTTTTGGCACACAATTGCAACCATCTGAATACAGTTTTGAAAAAAGTATTCATCAAGGTCTGGGGATATCATCTAATTTAACTTATGAGATTTCCCTGCAACCGAATGAAATCAAAGTAATAAATTTTACCATAGCTGGTTCTTATCAATCCAAAGAACAAGCATTGGCTACTTATGATTCCATTCAAAATAAAAGTGCTGATTACCTTATATCCAAAAAACTACGGTATAGTGAACTTGCAGAACAATCCAAGCTGACAATTCCAGATAAGGAATTGCAAAAGGCATTTGAATGGCTAAAATACAATTGTGATTGGTTAATTAGAGATGTTCCTGAAGTTGGCAGAGGAATAACTGCGGGAATTCCTGATTATCCATGGTGGTTTGGAGTGGACAGTGAATATGCCCTGCAAGGTTATATGGCCATCGGTCAAACCGATATCGTTTATAAAACAATTCATCTCCTGGATAGTGTTTCCAAAGCGGTTAATGGCAATGGCAGAATCCTTCACGAAATGTCTACAAATGGTGCTGTCTTTAACAAGGGAAATATTAACGAAACCCCTCAGTTTACATCATTAATATGGCAGATATATCTATGGAACGGAGATTTACAATTTTTGGAAAAATATTTCCCAACAGTTAAGAAAGGACTAAACTGGTTAATGTCTGAAAATGATTCTAACAAAAATCTTTTCCCCGATGGCTTCGGCATGATGGAAATACACGGCCTTGATAGTGAAATGATAGATGTCGCTGTATATACTCAAAAAGCTTTTGCTGATGCTTCTAAAATGGCAAAGGAACTGAGAGAGGATTCATTAGCCTCAGATTATGGAAAGATAGCTCGCAGTTTAAAAGACAAAATTAATATAGACTTTTGGGCTGAAGAATTTAACTCCTATGCAGACTTTATTGGCACAGATGAACAGGCCTTGCATTTAATAGACGATGCTATAATAAGAGCAGATACCCTAAATAAGCCGTGGGCGATTGAGGAATTGGAAGAGACTAAAAAATCTATCCTTGGTAATCCTTCTAAAGAACCAAGGCCATTTGTTCTGTATCATAACTGGGTAGTAAATACGCCAATGGAAATGAAAATTGCAGAGAATGAGAAAGCAATTAAAGCGCTGCAAACATCTGAGAAATTTGTAAATCCTTTTGGTGTTTTTGTGACAGGTATAGACAGAGATGCCTCTGCAGGTTCTGATGACGGTTCCTTTAAAGGAAGTAAAATCTTTTCATATACAGGCGCCGTAATGACCCTGCCTACAGGTGTTCAGGCCATTGCAGAAAATAATTATGGCAGGCCTGATAATGCCTTGAATTATCTTAAAAGGATGACCCGCACCTTTAGTTACGCCCTTCCTGGTAGTATTTATGAAGTTTCCCCGGATTATGGAATGATTACTCAAGCCTGGAATATCTATAGTTTTGCAATTCCCATAATTAATCAATTTTTCGGAATCCGCCCTACAGCATCGAAAAAAAAGGTTCAGATTATGCTTCAAATGCCTGAAGAATGGAATTCAGCAACTTTAGAAAATGTAATTATTGCAGAAAACAAAATTTCTGTTTTCTTTGAGAAAAAAGATAAAATAACTACAGTAAAAGTAACTCAATCCGAAAATGACTGGACTTTGGAAATAGTGCTTCCAAAAATAGAAAATGGAGATTACGAGCTAGTAAAAGGTAATGCAGAAATAACCACAACTGAAAATCAAATATTATATCTTTCCCAAGACCCAATCATTGAAGTTAAAACAACCTCTAAGGAATAGAAGTTAAAATCGGGATATATGCACGGCTTCTTAATAAAACTGTTATCATTATCCTCAATATGAATTATTCTCAAAAATCTTATACGATAAATGAAGCCAAAAAAAAGGTAGAAAGGTATTGTGCTTATCAGGAGCGTTGTCATTTGGAGGTTATAACGAAATTACGGACAATGCGAATGATTCCCGAAGCAATAGATCTTATAACCACTCATTTAATACAAAATGACTTTTTGAATGAAGAGCGATTTTCAAGGAGTTATGCCAGAGGAAAATTTAGCATCAAAAATTGGGGCAAAGGAAGAATTGTCTCAGAATTACTACGACGAAACATATCAAAATACAACATAAAACTGGCTATGGAAGAGATAGATGAAGAAGATTATTTAGAAAAATTAGATTTGATAGCCAGAAAGAGATTAACACAAATTAAAGAAGGGAATCTGCAAAAACGGAGAAAAAAGTTGGCAGACTATTTATTATATCGTGGTTGGGAAATAAATTTGGTCTATTCAACAATTTCTGAACTTATATCCTAGAGTATTAAAGTTTCTTTTTTTTACCCTTCATTACACAAAGCACTTGTAATTAGGGCTATATTTCGTAACTTTGCCGCTTAAATTTATATATATGAAGCCAAAAGTCACTACAGAGTTTCATCACGGTCAGGCAAGAATATTCAAAAATCCATTTTTGGAAAGCC
>CBDTVT010000036.1:0-21460 GCA_965364275.1 uncultured Eudoraea sp.
AACAATAAAACAGAACTTAATTGATGGGCTTTCCAAAAAGGAATTCATTCTTTCTAAATTCCTTACTGTCATTTCATTTGCGCTAATTTCCACAGTATTTGTATTTGTGGTGTCGATGATACTCGGGCTTATCTATTCGGATTATAATGAAATCTCCATCATTTTTTCTGATATGGAATTCCTACTTGCTTTTTTTATAAAACTAGTTGGATTCTTTTCATTCTGTTTATTTCTCGGAATACTTGTAAAACGCTCCGCATTTGCACTAGGTTTTCTAATTTTGTGGCAGGTTTTCGAAGGGTTTGTACGGGGTATGATCCGATGGAAATTTTTTGATGGTGAAACTACTGATGCCATCATGGCTTTTTTCCCTTTAAATTCCATGTTTAATCTGATAAAAGAGCCTTTTTCAAGATTGAGTGCAGTACAAACAGTAGCCGATCAAATTGGTGAAGAACTTTCACTGGACTATCATGTTCAATTCTATGAAATACTAATAGTCATTGGTTGGACTGCCATTTTTATCTATTTATCGTATGCTTTACTAAAAAAGAGGGATTTGTAGTATCTTGTGGTGTTTGGAAGAACACTATGAAAAAGATTGGGACATTATTGCTCTTTCTGATTCTTTGCCCCTTTTTTGTCTCAGGCCAGGGCGAAGCGTCCAATTGGTATTTTGGAAATGAAGCAGGGTTAAGATTTAATAATGACGGCAGCGTTACGGCACTTAAAAATGGTAAACTCAATACCTTTGAAGGCTGTGCGGCCATTTCTGATACTTTCGGTAATTTACTTTTTTATACTGATGGGATTACGGTTTACGATCAGACAAATGAAATAATGCAAAATGGTGAAGGCCTGTTAGGGGATCCAACCAGCACCCAATCCGCACTGATTGTTCCCAAACCTGAGGACCCAAATGAATTCTACATATTTACGGTAGATACATCAATTGCCGAAGTTGATCCCGATTTTGGATTTAATTATACCGTAGTAGATATTTCTCTGAACAATGGCAATGGAGCCGTAATTCAGAAAAATGTTAAATTATTAAAAGACAGTTCAGAAAAAATAACAGCTGTACTAAAGGATTGTTCAGATAATTCAGTCTGGGTATTAACACTTGGCTCCTCCAAAGGGGGTTCAGGCATATTAAATACATATTATTCCTACGAAATAAATTCAGCAGGTGTGCTAAATGACCCTGTCAAAACAAGTTTTGATAATATAGCCATTACTGATCCCAGAGGGTACTTGAAATTTTCTTCAGACGGCACGAAAATAGCAAGTGCAAATGTAAGAGATGGGCTTTATCTTTATGATTTTGATACATCAACTGGAATACTCTCTAATCAACAACTAATAACCACATCTGAACAGAACCAATTTTCCTATGGGGTAGAGTTTTCCCCGGAAGGAGATTATCTTTATGTACACACTTCAAACGATAATCTTCAAGATTCAGGGCATAAATCCAACTTACTGCAATATGACTTGAATGCCTCTGATATTTCTGCTTCGGAGGTAATACTAGATTCAAGAACAATATTTCGAGGGGCACTGCAATTAGCAAATAATGGAAAAATATACCGAACAATAGCCAATACTTATTTTCAGGGTACACCCTATTTAGGGGCAATCAATAATCCTGATGAAAAGGGAGCTGCAGCCAATTATGAACACAATGCCGTGTTTTTGGAAAGGAACGCTACCCAGGGATTACCCCCGTTTATTCAGTCGTTTTTTGGTAAAATACAATTGGTTCTAAACGATGATGGAACGAGAAGCAGTACTCTAACAATATGTACAGGGGAAACTTTTAGACTGGAAGCCGAAGAAATTCCAGGGGCAACTTATTCCTGGTTAAAAAATGGAGTACCAATTGCTGTCCCTACAGATTATTATTTGGAAATAACAAATGCAGATATTGATGATTCCGGGCGCTACAGTTTGGATATTATACCTTCTGATCCTTCTGAATGTCCTATTCTTGGTGAGGCTCTTGTGAAAATAATTCCCGTTCCAGACCCGATACTTACTCTTACAAAATGTGATCTTGATGTTACCAATTCAACCGATGGTATAGCTGCTATTAATTTAGAAAAAATCAATAATGATCCGGATATACTTTTTTATTTTTATGAAAGTATCTCCAACAGGGATAATGACATCAGAATTCCCAATACTACAGCTTATTATAACACTTCCGCATTTAACCAAAGGTTGTATTACAAAGCTGTAAATATTTTGGATTGCACATATTTAGGGGAACTACTGCTTGAAATATACCCGGTTAGTGTTGAGGTAAGTCCATTTGGTCCGTTTTACAGCTGCGACGAAATTTCGGAAGATGATATTCTATTAAGCAGCTTTGACCTTGAAACTATCGCGGAAAAATATACAAATGAAGAAATTAGATTTTATGAAACGCTTGAGGATGTGGCTTTAGAAGAAAATGAAGTAGACAATCTTTATATTTCCGAAACGTCGACCATCTATGCCCTGCGTGAAAGCTCCGGACAGTGTTTGGGCGTGGATGCTATAGAATTAGTGGTTACTGAATCTCCCAAACTATTCTTAGCAGAGAATTATACAATATGTGAGGGTGAGGAGCTTTTTATAAATGGCCCTGAAGGTTTTAGTTCTTACCGATGGTCACAGCAAATAAACAGCAGAGAAGAGCTTATATCTGAAAAGCCAGAGGTCAGTATAACAGCGGTAGGGGATTATATACTTGAAACAACTTTTATATATGAGATTGGAGTAGCGGAAATAAGCTGTGAAAATAGCGCAAAATTCACTGTAATTTCTTCGGGTAGGCCAATAATTCAGAATATCAATATTACTGATTTTTCAAATAATAATTCCGTGGAGATTGAGGTGACTGGAGAAGGTATTTATGAATATTCACTTGATGGGATTGCTTACCAAGCAGAGAATGTTTTTTACAATATTGAGCCAGGTTTTTTAACCCTGACAGTGAGGGACACTAATGGCTGTGGAGAAGTAGCAAAAGATATATCTGTTATGGGCTATCCCAAATTTTTTACTCCAAACGGGGATGGAGTAAATGATTACTGGCAAATTACAGGAATAAATGAACAATCTCAACCTGATACCTCGATCGCTATTTTTGATCGTTATGGAAAATTTGTTACACAAATCAATCCCGAAGAACAAGGTTGGAACGGCACATCAAGTTCTAACATACTGCCTGCCTCCGATTATTGGTTTAATCTAAAATTGCAAGATGGTAGGGAAATTAAAGGCCATTTCACATTAAAAAGATAAAAGTGAATACTAAAAAAATTGTTTTGAACTTGGATATAGAAAATACAAATTGGAAATAGGTAAGAAACATACAGTCTTTTTTATATTTCTATGCTGGTCATTTTATTTATCAGCACAGGTATGTAATTCTCCAGTATTGACATTTCCTACCAATGGATCTGTGAACGTGCCTGTTAACGCAACCATTACCTGGGACGCTGTAGTAGGTGTGCCAGGGTATGTCATATCTATTGGCACCACACCGGGGGGTGTGGATATAGTTAATCAAGAAAATCTGGGAAATTCCCTTTCTTATACACTTCCTTTAGGTTTCCCAGAAAATACTCTGATATATGTCACCATAAGGCTTTTCTTTTTTGACCCGGCGATTCCCGATGTGGTATGCCCAAGCTCAACTTTTCGGACTGAGGATGTAATTAATCCTCCCGCATGTACCATAATGTCAAATCCTGTTAATGGGGCTATAAATGTGAATATTGCCGCAAATATTTCATGGGATTATTCACCTACTGCTACCGGCTATCGAATTTCTATGAGTACGGTCTCTGGTGCGGGTAATATTGTAAATGATCAGGACGTAGGTAATGTCCTGTCATATAATCCAATTCTGGACTTGCCAGCAAGTACACAGATATTTGTTCTAATTACGCCTTTTAATGAAAATGGGGATCTTTCACCTTGTCAGGAACAAAGTTTTACTACCGGGGCTGTGGCAAGCCTTCCAGGATGTACAAGCCTTGTTAACCCTTTAAACGGGGAAATAAATGTACCACTTACCCCTTTGATAGAATGGACAGCAGTGGCAGGAGCCGATGCATACAAAGTGACAATAGGAAGTTCGCCCTTTACATCAGAAGTACTGGACAACGTTGTTTTCTTCACGAATTCTACCTTTGTTATAGACTTTGAACCAAACCTGACTTTTTTTGTAACCATTATTCCTTTTAATGCGGCTGGAAATGCCATAGGTTGTACCCAGGAGTCTTTCTCCACTATTATTGGGTGCGGTCCCTATTTTGATTCAGTTACAGGGGAACTTATCATTATAAATCCGGAAATATCTTTTCCCGACACTATTTCTATTTGTCAGGATGAACTTCCTTTTTTAGTAAGTTCATCAGATACAGCTGAAGGATTCAGGTGGTTTCAGATAGATCAATTTGGGAATGAAACCCTGATCTCAAGTACATCTAATGCAACCCTTACGGAAACAGGTGAGCACCGCTATGAAGCATATAATACAGTAGTGCAAGCCAGTGGTATTGTAGAATGTCCTTCATCCCAAATTTTTAACGTGATATCATCGGAATTGGCAACTATTAATTCCGTATTAATAGCAACCCTAGAAACAGGAATTAGAATTACGGTGGAAGTAAGTGGAATTGGCGACTACGAGTATTCATTAAATGACATAAATGGTCCTTATCAGGACAGTAATGTTTTTAACAATATCCCTGCTGGTTCATATACCGTATACGTTAGAGATAAAAACGGCTGCGGAATAGCACAAGAAAGCATAGAACAGGATTTAACCCTGGAAGGGTTTCCCAAATTCTTTACTCCAAATGGCGATGGAGTAAATGACTTTTGGCAGTTTATTCCAACCCCTTTAACAGGTGAAATAAGCATAGAAGTAATACATATATTTGATAGATATGGAACGCTTTTGGCTCAAATAGAACCAAGCTCTAATGGTTGGGATGGAAGTTTTAATGGGAGACCCCTACCTTCGAATGATTATTGGTTTAGGGCAATTTCGGAGAGTAGTGGTCAAATACAAGGACATTTTGCATTAAAAAGATAATAGCTATGAAAAATGTTCCGATTGATGGTTTTTATCAAATGAAAAAGTTAGCACTAAGCATACTATTCATATTTCATGTAGCACTGGTGATAGGACAGACTTGCCCCACTATAACCAGTCCTTCTAATGGTTCTTTGGCAGTACCAGTAAATGCGACTATAACATGGCCACCTGTTCCCGGTATAGTGGGATATTTGGTATCCCTTGGGACCACACCTGGGGGCGTGGACATTCTGAACAGACGTTCAGCGGGTCTTACAAATAGCTATACTCCTGAATTAGGTCTCCCTGAAAGCACGACAATTTATGTAACTATAAGCTTGTTTTTATTTAATGAACCACTTATCATTTGTACAAGCGAATCATTTACTACGGAAGAAGTAACCACACCACCACCCTGTACCTCATTAGTTGAACCAGTAAATAACGGAGGTAATGTATCCGTTAAGACCGAAATCCAATGGGCCTATGCTGCGACTGCTACAGGCTATAGATTATCGGTTGGCACTTCGGCAGGAGCTACCGATTTACTGAATAATTTGGATGTAGGGAATGTATTAACCTTTAATCCTTTGGGTGATTTTCCACAGGATAGTCCTGTCTTTGTAACAATTACCCCATATAATGAAAACGGGGATGCCGGATCTTGCACAGAAGAAAGTTTTACAACAGGGAATGCTGTTGTTGATTGTAATGCCTATTTTGATGCAGTAAGTGGCGAAATTGTCCCAAGAAAACCAGAAAGCAATTTTCCAAGTCAGATTGGGCTGTGTAAGAATGATATCCCGACCCTGATTAGTACAGATGATGAAGCGGAAGGTATTAGATGGTTCAAAATTAATGAAGACGGCACTGAGTCTTTACTTTCTTCAACCTCAGAAGTTTTACTTTCTGAAGTAGGGCCTTATCGTTATGAGGCATATAATTTCGTTCTTCAGGGAGGGGAAACATTTGAGTGCGGTATATCAAAAGATTTTAATGTAGTATTATCTGAAATAGCCCAGATTACTTCAATTAGTAGCTCTCAGGAAGTAGATGGAAGACAAATTCAGATTGAGGTCAGCGGACTTGGGAATTATGAGTATGGACTAGACAATATAGAGGGTCCTTATCAGGATAGATCCATCTTTAACCGGCTTACTGAAGGCACCCATACTATTTATGTTAATGACAAGAATGGATGCGGAATTGCACAGCGGACCATTGAAAGAGAATTGACCCCCGATGATTTTCCAAAATTTTTTACTCCCAATGGGGATGGCATAAACGACTTTTGGCAATATATTTCCCCTCGCGAAAGCGATGAAATTCAACTTTCCTATATTCAGGTTTTTGATAGGTATGGGATGTTATTAGCCCAGATTATGCCTACTTCAAAGGGATGGGATGGTACATTTAATGGACAGGCACTACCCGCCTCTAGTTATTGGTTTAAGGCAAGGGATAACCTAAATAACGAAATCCATGGATTTTTTGCCTTAAAAAGGTAAAACACAGATAACAAATATCCTTCTAAGAATAATAATTACCCTTTTGTAACTTTGCTAAATGAAATTTAAGGTAGTATCGGAATTTGATCCAACAGGAGACCAACCTCAAGCAATTAAACAGCTGACAGAAGGAATAGAATCTGGTGAACGTTATCAAACATTATTAGGAGTTACCGGATCTGGTAAAACGTTTACTGTGGCCAATGTAATTGAAGAAGTTCAACGGCCAACACTGGTTTTGGCCCATAATAAAACATTAGCGGCCCAACTATATTCTGAATTCAAACAGTTTTTTCCTGAAAATGCCGTTGAATATTTTGTCTCCTATTATGATTACTATCAGCCTGAAGCTTATATTCCTACCTCAGGATTATATATTGAAAAAGATCTTTCGATAAATGAGGACATAGAGAAATTGCGACTAAGCGCTACTTCGTCTCTATTATCCGGAAGAAGAGACGTTATTGTAGTGGCTTCAGTTTCCTGTTTATACGGTATAGGAAACCCTGTGGAGTTTCAAAAAAATGTAATCTCAATACAGAAAGATCAGGTTATTTCTCGAACCAAATTCCTTCATCAACTTGTACAGAGTCTTTATTCAAGAACAACCGCGGATTTCCGAAATGGGAATTTTAGAGTAAAAGGGGATGTCGTAGATGTATTTCCAAGCTATGCTGATCACGCCTATAGAATCCATTTTTTTGGGGATGAGATAGAAGAAATCGAAGCATTTGATCCTTATAAGAATAAGGCATTGGAGCGTTATGAAAACCTAAAAATATATCCTGCGAATATGTTTGTGACCTCACCCGATATCCTCCAGGGCGCCATTCATCAGATACAGGAAGATCTTGTAAATCAGGTGGAATACTTTAAAAGTATTCCTAAACCTCTTGAAGCCAAACGACTAGAAGAGCGTACCAATTTTGATTTGGAAATGATCCGAGAATTAGGATACTGCTCGGGTATCGAAAATTATTCAAGGTATCTGGATGGTCGTGAACCTGGTACCAGACCATTCTGCTTACTGGACTATTTTCCGGATGACTACTTAATGATTGTTGACGAGAGTCATGTTACAATACCTCAGGTACATGCAATGTATGGAGGTGACAGGTCCAGAAAAGAAAATCTTGTGGAGTATGGATTTCGCTTACCTGCAGCCATGGACAACCGTCCTTTAAAATTTGAAGAATTTGAAGCAATTCAGAATCAGGTAATCTATGCTAGTGCTACCCCCGCAGATTATGAATTGCAGAACAGTCAGGGTGTTTTTGTTGAACAGATAATTCGTCCAACAGGCCTTTTAGATCCGGAAATAGATATCCGTCCGAGTTTAAATCAAATTGATGACCTGGTAGAAGAAATACAACAACGGGTAGAATTAGACGAACGCACCCTTGTAACCACACTTACCAAGAGAATGGCCGAGGAGCTAGCTAAATATCTTGCAAGGATCAATGTGCGATGTCGATATATACATAGTGATGTGGACACTTTGGAGAGGGTTGAAATAATGCAGGATTTACGAAAAGGGGTATTTGATGTCTTAATTGGAGTTAATTTATTGAGAGAAGGTTTGGACTTGCCCGAGGTATCCCTTGTGGCTATATTGGATGCAGACAAAGAAGGGTTTCTGAGAAGTAACCGTTCATTAACGCAAACCGTAGGAAGAGCAGCTCGTCATTTAAACGGCAAAGCAATTATGTATGCCGACAGAATTACAACAAGCATGCAAAAAACGATTGATGAGACAAATTACCGACGGGAAAAACAAACAGAATATAATATTTCAAATAATATCATTCCTAAGGCCCTTAACAAAAGTTTGGACAATGCACTGGCCAAGAATTCTGTTTCCACCTACCATTTTATAAAAGAAGAAATTAGAGCTGCAGAACCTGACTTACAATATATTACGAAAGATCAAAGGGAAAGGTTGATCCGAGAGAAAAGAAAAGCAATGGAAAAAGCAGCAAAAGAATTGAATTTTATGCATGCCGCAAAACTCAGAGATGAAATAAAAATGCTCCAACACCAGAGCTAAAAAAAGAGCGCCCTGAATAATCAAGACGCTCTTCCTAACCAACCAAACAAACCAACCATTATGAATACCCTTAAAAGGGCACCTAATAGTGTTTTTAATACCTATTTCTCAATCTCAATTAATCTTTTGGGTTTAGGAAGTGACTCTTCTTTCCTGGGAAGAGTAAACCTTAAAATACCATTTTCGTAAGAGGCTTTTATTCCTTCCTCATTAACTGTTTCTGGAAGCGTAAACGATCTTTTAAATGAAGAATAAGAAAATTCCCTTCGAGTGTAACTCGCTTCTTTAACTTCTTCTTCTTTTTTCGCTTCACTGGTAATTGTCAAAACCTGTTCATCAATTTCGATATTGAAATCTTCTTTTTTTCTTCCTGGAACAGATAACTCCAATTCAAAACTTGTTTCATTATCCTGAATGTTTACTGGAGGAAATGTGTCCCTATAATTTTCCAATCCCCCAAACCAATCAGGTTTAAGGATTTCATTCATTAGGGAGGGAAAAACCAAATTATTTCTTTTAACTATACTCATAGTGCTATATTTTTTTATTAAACTTATTTACCTGTTTAATGAGAGTCAAATCATATACCAAGCTTAATTTACTGCCTTTTTGGCTTGTTAATGGGTAGTGTTAGTGCCATTATGGCGCATTTATTTAACTACAAAGCAACACCTTTTAGTTGCTAAAAGGATTTTTTGAAAGCAACAGGCTAAATACTTAGAAGAATAAATTTAATGGAATATTAATGCTTAAATTTAGTTGTAATGTGCTTTAAAAATATTGATAAGCACTTCAGGGGGAATTATCATATCAGGATAATCGTGCATAACAGTAAGAACCTGTTCTATGGCAGATGGAGGTAAACCCATACCCAATCCAATATTGTGTAATTTACCAATTTCTATTTGATGTTGTTCCTGGTCAATATTCATTAGCAGTACCAGTCTATGGAATTGCAGAATACGATCTGCCTGTGTTTTAGGTACGACTATTTTTACCTGTTTGTCGAGAAGTGAATCAAATATTTCCTTATCAATACCCAAATTAACAGCCACACCGAATAGAAAATTATATTCAGCATCTTTTAAAGCATGATCGGCCTTTGCAAAAGCAATCATTTCAGATAATATGCTAAGTTTTTCTTTATAGGTACTCATTACCTTAATTGTTAATCCCTCCCTTAATTTAGTCTTATCTATAACACCAAAATGCCCAATTTCGTATAAAAAATGGCCCAAAAGACCTAAAAACGGCTAAGGCTTGGTTATTTGTAATAACTTGCATAAAATGCTTGTTATGACCAATAATGATATATTAAAAAAACTTCGGGTGGCATTAATGCTTCGGGATGATGAAATTGTAGAAATTCTTGAATTGGTTGATTTTAGAATTTCAAAAAGTGAAATCGGTGCCTTTTGCCGTAAAGAAGGGCATCCTAAATACCGAGAATGCGGAGATCAGGTATTACGTAATTTCCTTAACGGTTTAGTAATTCATTTAAGAGGTACAAAAGAAAATCCAAAAATCCCAATGGAGGTTTTAAAACAAGCAAAAAAACCGGAAAGCACTCCCGCCAGGAAATATGAAAAACCAAAAAAAAAACCGGATATAAGTTATGTCAAATACAAGAACAAAAAAAAATCCTGAATTTCTTCAGGACTTTTTTTTATAAAGCTGTACTAAGCCTTAAATCGCAGTGGCAATGTATACATTTTTCCTTCTATTACTTCTTCCAATTGAACTTTTTTGTAATTAAGTGTACTTTTGACAAATGATTCCAAATCTGAATCCATTGTATCAACAGAAATGACAACAATTTCCGATTCACTATTTACCGTAAAAAGGACTTGAGCTGTTAAATCATAATTGTCAACTATTAATTTGTTTTCTTTTAAAAGTTCCCCGATTTGAGTCGTCAGACTTTTTTGAGGACCTGTTAAGTCCGAGTCATTTGCAAAAAGATTTCCTGAAATAAGCAGCGCTGCAGCTACTAAAACTAAACTGAATTTTCTCATGATTTGTTTGTTTAATAATTGATGATTATGTAATAGTAGACGCCCTTAGTTTAAAAATGTTACAAATACTGTCCTATTTTAACATGGTTTTAATAAAGAATTTACATTCTAATTAAAAAGCCATTCCTAATAAAAAAGGGCAATGTTTATCACATCGCCCTTTTTAATCGAATCTTAGTAAACTTATATTTCAGCTAAAACCTCTTTTACTTTATCCGCTGCTTCCTGAAATTGAACTGCAGAATGTACGGCCAATCCGGAATTATCAATTATCTCCTTGGCCAATTCGGCATTAGTACCTTGTAAACGAACTATAATAGGAATTTTGATAGCATCGCCCATATTTTTATACGCATCTACTACCCCTTGTGCTACCCGGTCGCATCTTACTATACCTCCAAAAATATTTATAAGGATAGCCTTCACAGCAGTATCTTTTAATATAATTCGAAAGGCTTCTTCCACCCTTTTTGCATCAGCAGTACCGCCAACATCCAGAAAGTTAGCCGGTTCCCCACCCGCCATTTTAATGAGATCCATTGTAGCCATTGCCAATCCGGCTCCATTGACCATACATCCTACGTTTCCATCAAGATCCACATAATTCAATCCTACGGCACGCGCTTCCACTTCAATTGGGCTCTCTTCACGTAAATCCCTCATTTCAGCATATTGCTTTCTCCTGTAAAGTGAATTATCATCTATTGAAACCTTAGCATCAACAGCCATTATTAGATTATCCGATGTCTTAAGAACCGGATTTATTTCAAACATATTAGAATCACTTTGATCATATGCCTTATAAAGTGCGGTAACAAATTTGGTCATTTCTTTAAAAGCAATTCCGGATAAGCCCAGATTAAAGGCTATTTTTCTGGCCTGGAACGGCAATAATCCAACAGCCGGATCAATTTCCTCAGTAAAAATAAGGTGCGGAGTTTTATCAGCTACTTCTTCAATATCCATACCCCCTTCTGTGGAGTACATTATCATATTTCTTCCAGTAGACCTATTCAGTAAAACGGACATGTAAAACTCACTGGTTTCAGTTTCTCCCGGATAATAGACATCTTCCGCAATCAGTACCTGATGCACTTTTTTACCCTCTGCTGAAGTTTGAGGCGTAACTAAATTCATTCCTATAATATTCCCTGAAACCTCCTCTACTTCTTTTAAATTTTTTGCCAGCTTTACGCCTCCTCCTTTACCCCTTCCTCCTGCGTGTACTTGTGCTTTTATCACAAACCATTTAGTGCCGGTCTCCCGTGTAAGTTGTTTTGCTACATCTACGGCTTCCTTTGGGTTATGGGCGACGAGACCCCGTTGGATTCGTACTCCAAAACTTGCTAAAATTTCTTTTCCCTGGTATTCGTGAAGATTCATATTACAATTTATGTTCGTTAAGAGACAAAAATAGGAAACGGACTGCATTTACCCTAATAAAACGATAAATAGGGTTTAATCTTTTTAAGAATCAACAAACTTTGGAATAGGTGTTTTTGCAAAGGAATATAAATAGACATTCCCACAGTATTTATACCTAAATTTTAAAAGCTTTAAAATCTAATGGATCAAAATTTCTGAAATGACCATTCAAATCTATAAGTACTTTAGTACGATTAACTTCATTTAGAACCTGAATGGTGGCCAATAAATGATTCATTATAAATTCTAAACGTTCACTTTCACTTGCCAATTGCAATAGCTGGTATTCCTGTTCAAATGAAAGACCCATTTTGTGGGCAAGGGTATAGCTATTAAACATTTCTATTTCAATGGGCGCAAAAGGAACTTCCATTAGTTGGTATAACTCCTTTAGTTTTTGAAATACTCCTTGTTTCGCAGATAATTCGCTGTCCTTAATATTGTCTATGAATTGTACCTCGCCACCCGCATATAATCTTTTATTCATTGAATCATCAAAGGAAATCACCCTGAATATCTGTCTCGCGACACATACCACATCCATTGCCCCGCTTTCATAGGTGTTTACAACTTCCATCAACTGAACCTCAGTTCCAAAAGCAATATTATCATCGATATAGACGGGTATACCAAAAGTAATAGCCTCTTTACGGCAGTCATTGATGAGTTGTTTATACCTTTCCTCAAAAATGTGTAAAGGCACCTTTTCACCAGGAAAGAAAACAGATTGCAAAGGGAAAAAGGGTAGTTTCATATTAAAATATTTTTCTAAAAATACAAAGTGAACTACATAGTCGCAAATGTCATCTTAATTAAGATTGTTATATTTGTAACTTTTTGTTTTATTTATAATATTTCTGCGTTTTATTTTGTGCAATAGCTCCAAGTATTTTAGTTTTGTTTAAAAGCAAGGTTATAATGAAGTATACCGATCTATTGAACATTACGAAAGAGTACGGAAATCCTGTATATGTTTACGATGCTGAAAAGATAAAATCTCAGTTCAACAGGCTAACCAATGCCTTTAAAACGGTTAAAAACTTAAAAATAAATTACGCGGCAAAAGCACTTTCCAACCTAACAATACTGAGGTTAATGAATGACCTTGGGAGCGGTTTAGACACCGTATCAATACAAGAGGTGAAATTAGGTCTTCTGGCTGGTTTTAAACCTGAAGAAATCATTTATACCCCGAATGGAGTTTCTTTAGAAGAAATAGAAGAAGCCGCAGCTTTAGGAGTACGAATAAATATTGATAATCTTTCTATCCTGGAGCAATTTGGGAGTAAACACCCAGATATTCCTGTATGTATTAGAATAAATCCTCACGTTATGGCTGGTGGCAATTCCAATATATCGGTGGGCCATATTGATTCAAAATTTGGTATTAGCATCCATCAAATTCCTCATTTATTGAGAATTGTTGAATTAACTAAAATGACAATCAATGGCATACATATGCATACCGGGAGTGATATTTTGGATATAGAGGTGTTTTTATATGCCTCAGAAATTCTCTTTGAAACTGCGAAAAACTTTAAAGAGCTGGACTTTATAGATTTTGGTAGCGGATTTAAAGTACCATATAAAGATGGAGATATAGAGACCAATATTGAGGAATTGGGCGAAAAATTAAGTGGTCGGTTTAATGACTTTTGTGAAGAGTATGGAAAAGAACTGACTTTGGCATTTGAACCCGGGAAGTTTCTTGTAAGTGAAGCCGGATACTTTCTCGCAAAAGTAAATGTGGTAAAACAGACTACTTCTACCGTTTTTGCCAGTGTTGATTCTGGCTTTAATCACCTAATTCGTCCCATGTTATATGGTGCTACTCATGAAATTATCAATATCTCCAATCCAGAAGGAAAAGAACGCTATTATTCAGTAGTTGGTTATATCTGCGAAACCGATACATTTGCCAATAACAGGAGAATCAATGAAATTTCTGAAGGTGATATCCTTTGTTTTAAAAATGCAGGGGCTTATTGCTTTAGCATGGCCAGTAATTATAATTCCAGATACAGACCGGCTGAAGTCCTCTGGTACAAGGGCAAATCTGTACTTATACGGGAAAGAGAATCTTTTGATGATCTGATTAGAAATCAAATTGATGTTGAAGATTTGTTTGCGGCAAAGAATGAAAAAGCCTCAGTAAAATAAAGCAGCTAAATTTTCGTTAGTTTTGGTACAGTATTTGGACTAATTACTCAAATCAAATCTTATGAAATTTAAGACCCTGGCAATTACTAAGCCTATTCTTGTAGTCTTTATTGGTTTGTTAACCTTTACAACAAGTGCTCAGGAGGTTAATTGGCTTAGCTGGAATGAAGCTGCATCCCTGGCGGCAACAGACAAGAATCCAAAGAAAATATTTGTGGATGTCTATACCGATTGGTGTGGCTGGTGCAAAAAAATGGACAAGGATACTTTTCAAAATGCCGAAGTGGCCGAATACATGTCCAGTAACTTTTATATGGTTAAGCTGGATGGAGAAGGGAAAGAACCTATTGATTTTAAAGGCAAGACTTATAAATATGTTCCATCGGGTAAAAGAGGTTACCACGAGTTAGCTGCTGCTCTACTACAAGGACGGTTAAGCTTTCCGACTGTGGTATTCATGGATGAGCAACTCAATATGCTCTCTCCTGTACCCGGATATCAAAAACCGGATCCCTTTTTAAATATTGCCCGATACTTTGGAGATAATATCTACCTGGAAAAAGACTGGAAAACGTATAGTGGTAATGTGAAATAAATTATCTCGGCTCAATTTTCAGGTTTCTAAATGAGCCAGATGAGTTAAAGCCTGTCCATATACCTATTTTATCTGATTTTATTTGGGCGAGGCGTGTAACTTCCAAAGTTGCGTCATTAGAATTATTAACAAATACCTTTACAGTACTCTTTCCAATTTCTATTTTTGCCGTGAACCAATGATCCGGATCAGGTGGATTTACAATTTCATTTTCAAATTCACCCGTACGAGTTTCCCTAAGTTTTTTCCATGTAAATTCCGGATGAAAAATATACTGTACCATATGTTCTTTACGGAGCTGTTCTTCAGCTACAAAATTAAATGGCCTGAAATAAACAACTTCATAGGTAGAATCGTTTTGAATGTTAAAAGCGAATCCTACAAAGCTCTTACCTGGATTATTTTCTCCAAGCATCTCAATTTGAACGGTCCCTTCGTCAAAACTTACATCCTTAAGAATTGAAAGTCCATCCCCTGAGGCCGCATTTAGTCTTACTGCGACGGAATCATTAGTAATTTGAGATAACTCCCTGTTAATAGTAGAAAACGAATTTGATTTGTGCTTTTCGCCTAAATTGATGGTCGTATTTTGAGAATAAGCTGTAGCACCTAAAATACAAAGGGCGACAGATAGGAATTGAAAAGTTTTCATGAACAAGGATTTTGCTGCTTCTAAGCTATTCAAACCTAAAATAGGGAATGCAGCCAACAAAGTCGGACAAAATTTAACTATTAGGGTATATTTAACAGGACTACCTGCTGTAGTTCGGAGATTCCTTCGTAATTGTCACATCATGAGGATGGCCCTCATTGATACCGCTCGCAGTTATCTTTATAAACCTTCCTGATTCTTTTAAAGTAGCAATATCTTTTGAACCGCAATAACCCATCCCGGCCCTGAGACCGCCAACAAATTGATGTATACTTTCATATAGCTCTCCTTTATACGGAACGCGACCTACAATACCTTCGGGCACCAATTTATTAATATCATCTTCGACGTCCTGAAAATACCGGTCCTTACTTCCCTCCTTCATGGCCTCCACAGATCCCATTCCTCTATAGGATTTAAATTTTCGGCCTTCGTAAATAATTGTCTCACCGGGAGATTCTTTAGTCCCCGCCAACAAAGACCCCAGCATAACGCAATCTGCGCCTGCGGCTATGGCTTTTGGAATATCTCCTGTATAACGTATTCCACCATCAGCAATAACGGGAACCCCACTGCCTTTAATAGCTGCAGCAACTTCCAATACTGCTGAGAATTGCGGAAATCCCACACCTGCTACTACTCTAGTTGTACAAATTGAACCAGGTCCTATCCCCACTTTAATGGCATCAGCTCCAGCCTCTACCAAATACTTTGCAGCATCTGCGGTGGCAATATTACCGACTATAACATCCAGCTCCGGGAATTGTTTCTTTACTTCATTAAGGATATTAACTACGCCCCTTGTATGACCATGAGCTGTATCAATTACAACCGCATCAACCCCGGCCAATACCAAGGCTTCGGTCCTTTTCAATGCATCGGGAGTTACTCCTATAGCCGCTGCCACTCTTAACCTTCCATATTTATCTTTATTTGATATTGGCTTTTGCGTTAGTTTCGTAATATCCCGGAACGTGATAAGTCCAACAAGCTTGTTTGTGCTATCTATAACCGGAAGTTTTTCAATTTTATTGATCTGAAGTATACCCTCCGCTTGCTCCAGGGAAGTTCCTTCTGCGACAGTAATAAGATTGGATTTTGTCATTACCTCAGCAATAGGACGACTATTGTCCTTTTCAAACCTGAGGTCTCTATTGGTTACAATACCGATAAGTTTTTGATCTTCATCAACAATAGGAATACCGCCTATGCTATGTTCCCGCATATTTGCTTTGGCGTCCCCGACCAATGCATCAAGATGTAATGTCACCGGATCCAAAATCATCCCGCTTTCAGCTCTTTTTACTTTTCGAACCTTAATTGCCTGTTGCTCAATGGACATATTCTTATGTAATACACCAATACCTCCTTCACGGGCCATAGCAATAGCCATTTGTGATTCAGTAACAGTATCCATGGCTGCTGAAACTATGGGAACATTTATGGTGATGTTCCTTGTAAACTTTGTCTGAATATTTACTTCTCTAGGTAGTATTTCGGAATAAGCAGGTACTAAAAGGACATCATCGTATGTGAGGCCTTCTCCAAGTATTTTATTAAGATGAGCTTCCATGGCAATTAAGGATTAATTGCGTGCAAATATACTACATTTAAAACAACTTGAGGATTACTACTTTCTTACCGTTCTGAATTGATCGGTATCACCAGTTGATATAGAACCAGGAACGAAGAAATCATAAAGGTGACGGTCATCAATATGCCGGAAAAAACCACTACATATTTCATCCATTCAAGTCCTGACCACAAGACATAAATACCACCGAATGTGAGGATGACTGAAAGGAAAGGTTCTATAGTTAGAAACAGCTTAAGCTTTTTAGGTAGTCTGGTGAGCCAAACCAGTATTCCCAATAAGAAAAAAATAAAGGACATGGATAAGATATGCGTATGGATGATTGTAAGCATTTCATACTCACTTTTCTTAAATTTCATAACTTGGGCTTCTTCGTCAGCCTCATTACCTAAATAATTTTCCACAATACCACTCGGTGCTGCTGTACTGGTTTGATTAACAAATAAAAGTCCGGTATAAAACCCGACGGATAATACCAAAACAAATGAACCTACAAACCATTTGATCTCCACAGGTAATCGTTGTAAAAGACCATTGTAATTCATTATAAAAACTTGTTTTCCTGAAGTAGTCCAATTGTCTGAAAAAGTTTATCCATTGACAAAGTCATGGATCGCACAGAGATAGTGGCTCCTGAAATAGCATCGATATTGTTTTCATAGCTTACTCTATCATTCCCTGTTTTTCCTAAAAATTGCTTCAACCAACGTTTGCTTCCAATTTCACCTCCATAATCTTCTCTGTACACCAGCACTTTGGTATTAATAACCTTTAAGTCCTGATCGAATATTACGAGATAATCAAACTTGGCTGTTTTGCTTGGTGCATTACCCACAAATGCATAACCCAAAAGTTCAGAACCTTCAGATAGAGTAAAAAAATTAGTTCCGGTAATTTTTGTTGGAAGTTTACTATTGATTTCGCCCGGAACAATGACCGGGAGCATTTCTATGGTCGAAGATTCAAAAGTCTTTTCGATTTCCTTATTTACCCTCTTCTGAATAACTTTTGGAAGACCAAATCCGAATAATAGGAAGGACACCAGAATAAAAGAAAAACAAAATTGCTTGTGAAACCACATAAGGCAAATGTATTAATTTAGATTTAATCTTAATAAGGTATTCATCAGGAAATTCTAAATTAATTTACATAGTTGGATTTATCAGAACCAAACTCCTATCCCAAAATTTAATTGATTCGGAACATCACTTCCTTCAAGGGCATTGCTTCTAAATTGGTAGTCTCCTTTTACTACCACTCCCGTTACTATATGATAGGTTAAACCAGTTGTAATATCCGATCTGTTATAAGCATCATTTCTTTCTAAGGCGCCATCTGTCTGAGCATGTGTATCATAGGACTCAAAGCGGGCAAAAGCAAAGAGCTTTTGCTTCTTTACTTGAGGCAAAAGATTAAACGCACCTTCCACATACCAGCCCTGCAAAGCGCTCCCTAAATCCTGTCCGGTAAGTGTGTTATAAGCTTCGGTATCGGACAACCATCCTTGAATAAACTGACCTCTGGCCATAAATCGTTTGTAGGCATACCTCGCATCAAGTCCTAGCATGGAGATACCTATACGAGCACCGTCTAATTTTTTAACATCATCTTCTGCCTGGGTCTTTCCAAGATAGGTGGCTAAACCTAACCTTAATCCGCGAATACCATAGTAGTCTACTTTGGCCGATAAAGTGGGGCTACTAACAGTGGATTGAATACCTTTTTGTCTCCCACTCCTTAGTCCGTTAGATCCCTTTAAAAAGCCATTAATACCTCCCTCTCCATCTGATTCTGCAGACTTGAAACCATTAAATATATAAGCCTGATATCCAAGGGAGATTGAGTTAAATCTTCCGGTTACACCAACTCCGATTTCCCTCCATGTGGTTGGTACAATGACATTATCCACGCCGGGACGTTCTGTTCCGTTAAAAGTCGTAGGTTCATGAAACTCATTGATTATTCCCATAGGGACAAGCATTAAACCACCCCTTAGATTTACATTATTTGCAACATTATAATTTATAAAAGCTTGTTCTACAAAGATCTCTTTAACATGCTCCACTTCTACTTCGGTAACAAATTGAACTTTATCGTTAAAATTATATCCAAAGAGTAACACCAATCGTTGTACATCCAATTCCCCATTAGCTCCTTCGGGTTGATTATATAAAACTTCACCGTATGCCCCTACCGTCACTGCCGATGCATAATTACCCGATATTAAACGTTGTGCGGCATTTATCTGCTTTTGCGGATCGAGAGTAATGGAATCGGTTTTAGTCTGTGCTATCATTATCCCGCAATAAAATAATAAAAAGACAAGGGTTGTTTGTTTCATTTTGGTTAGTTATTTTTATTTAGACTGATTTTAAATAAATTGAAAAATAAGTTGCAAATATAATCTCAAACTTTAAATTTCAAAAGTTTATTTATAATTAATCTAAATAATTTTTCAACTTTAACAGTTCCGGGATAGTAAAAATTTAATTAAGTTCAAATTATCTTAACTATAGGCAGCAAAGAGTTCTGTAGCCTTATTATGTGCCGCTTCGAAGACCATCCACTGCACTCCTGTATCTGCCTTTTTTTCAGTGAAATAAGACAACATTTTTTCAGTAGGCATATTTCCGGTTAATTCATCTTTGGCCATTGGACAGCCCCCAAACCCCCTTATGGCACCATCAAATCTACGGCATCCTGCTTTATATGCTGCATCTACTTTTTCATGCCATCTGTTTGGTGTTGTATGCAAATGGGCTCCAAATTCAACATGCGGATATTTGGGAATTAAATGTGAAAATAAATAGTTAATATCTTCAGGGGTGGAGGTCCCAACTGTATCAGACAAGGACAATATCCGAGCTCCCATATCTGCCAATTTTTCTGCCCATTCTCCAACGACTTCTACACTCCATGGATCACCATATGGATTACCGAATCCCATGGATATATAGGTAACTACTTCTTTGTTGGTTACATCGGCTATTTCAAGAATTTTATTCAATACATCAATTGACTGAGCAATGGTTTTATGCGTGTTACGCATTTGAAAATTTTCAGAAATTGAAAATGGATATCCCAAATAGTCAATCTCAGGGTGAACACTTGCCTCATTTGCTCCTCGTACATTGGCTACAATAGCCAATAACTTGCTCTTTGATTTGGACAGATCTAAATTTGAAAGTACTTCAGCAGTGTCGGCCATCTGTGGTATGGCCCTGGGTGAAACAAAACTCCCAAAATCTATAGTATCAAAACCACAACCCAGCAAAGATTGAATGTATGCAATTTTCCTCTCAGTTGGAATAAAGTTTTTAATGCCTTGCATAGCATCTCTGGGACATTCAATAATCTTTACTTTTTCGGGCATATGGCGAATCTCGTATTTACCAAAATTAGTGTTATTTATCCGAAAATAACAGGTAAATACCTATGCCAGAAAAGACGATTATTTGTAACCACTTAAGAAATAATTCAATACCAGAATGCTTTTTAATTTGTTTGGCAATAGACCCTGAAAGCAATGCGATTGAAGAAAAAATAAGGAAAGTAACTATCATAAATAATAACCCAAGAACATAAAATTGAATTACCGTATCCAAATCTTCGCTAAAAAGAAATCCGGGGAAAAAAGCAAGAAAGAAAATTGTAACCTTCGGATTGAGCACATTCATAATAAAACCTTGTCTAAACAATTGACTCAAAGATTTTTTAGGAATCTCTGTATTATCCAATGTAATATGCACCTTGGTATAGTATACCTTATAAGCCAGGTAAAACAAATAAATTGCTCCAAATAATTTAACTACGAAAAATAACTGATCGTTTTCCCTAATTAGTATGGAGACGCCAAATGCCAGGAAAGTAGTATGAACAATACAACCTGTAATTAGGCCAGCGGTGGTTGAAATGCCATATTTTATGCCGTTGGATATACTTTGTGTTAAAACATAAATATTATCGGGGCCCGGCGATATAGCCAGGGCAGCCGTTGCCAGGATAAAGGCAGAAAGTATTTCGTAATTCAAGTTAAGAATTTATGAGAATCAATGCTCAAAATACAAAAGTTTTGTGCTTTTCTTTATCTTACAAAAATTTTATTTATGAAAACTAAAATACTTTTAATGACAGCAGTCCTTGGTCTGGCGTCACTTAGCTTTACTTCCTTAAAAATGGATAAAAAATTAAATCAGACAAAAACGGAATTACAAAATACGAAGGACAGCGTTTTAAGACATGTGGTCCTTTTTAAGTTTAAGGAAGAAACGTCTGAGGATCAACTAGTTTCCTTTGAAAAGGCCTTTGGCGATTTAGCGGGCAAAATACCACAAATCTCCGATTTCGAATGGGGTTTAAACAATAGTCCGGAAGGACTGGATAAAGG
>CBDTVT010000037.1:0-21360 GCA_965364275.1 uncultured Eudoraea sp.
TACCTTTTCGGAAATAGCCCAATTTGAAATGAAAGCCTATGGCATACCGGCCAGTATTACTTTGGCTCAGGGTATTCTTGAAAGTGGTTATGGCACTGGGGCTCTTACTTTAAAAACAAATAATCACTTCGGAATTAAGTGTCATAACGGATGGGATGGGGAGTTTGAATATCACGATGATGACGAAAAAGGGGAGTGTTTTAGAAAATATAATCATCCAATGTACTCTTTCAGGGATCACAGTATTTTTCTTTCATCCAGGGCGAGATACGCCTCCCTTTTTGAGTTGAGGAGAGATGATTATAAAGGATGGGCAAAAGGGCTGAAAAAAGCAGGCTATGCTACGGATAATAAATATCCACACAAATTGATTTCCTTTATTGAAAGGTATCGGCTCTACAAATACGACAAGGAAGTTTTGGCTAAGGGATATCTGGTTCAGGCAGATCCTAAAAAGTATGATTACAAAAAGTATGTAGTCCAAAAAGGAGACACCTTATATTCTATATCCAGAACCTATTTTATTTCCGTCGATGAGTTGATGAAACTCAACGATATGAACTCTAGTAACTTGTCTGTTGGACAGGAACTAAAGATTAAATCGGAAAGAACAAAATAACTAATATGATTTATCAGAGAAGTAGCGCCTTATTTTCTGAGGCTAAGAAATATATTCCGGGCGGTGTAAATTCTCCGGTCCGGGCTTTTAAGGCGGTTGGCGGTGATCCTGTTTTTGTTGAAAAGGCCAAAGGAGCTTATTTATATGATGTGGATGGAAATAGGTTAATTGACTATATTTCTTCCTGGGGTCCGCTGATTTTGGGACATGCTTATGAACCTGTAATTAATGCGGTGATTAAAAAAGCCAGGCTTGGTACTTCTTTTGGAATGCCTACCGAAATAGAGACAGATCTTGCTAAATTGGCAGTTTCTATGGTTCCCAATATTGATAAGATTAGATTTGTAAATAGCGGAACAGAAGCTTGTATGAGCGCTATTCGTCTGGCCCGTGGATTTACAGGAAAAGAAAAGATTATAAAATTTGCAGGATGTTATCACGGGCACTCAGATTCCTTTTTAATTGAGGCAGGAAGTGGTGCCATAACATTTGGTAGTCCAAATAGCCCCGGAGTGACCAAGGGTACAGCAAAGGACACCTTATTGGCGGAATATAATAACCTGGAAAGTGTGATTACCCTGATTGCTGCTAACAAGAGTGAAATTGCCGCTATTATCATAGAGCCCATAGCTGGCAATATGGGTTGTATTGTTCCATCAGATTCTTTTATGGATGGGCTTAGAAAGATTTGTACAGAGGAAAATATTCTGTTGGTTTTTGATGAAGTAATGACGGGGTTCCGGCTAGGCCGTGGTGGGGCACAAGAAGCCTTAGGAATAGATGCTGATATTGTTACTTATGGAAAGGTAATTGGGGGAGGTCTTCCTGTAGGAGCATTTGCCTCCCGGGCTGAAATTATGGCTCATCTTGCTCCCGAGGGACCTGTTTATCAGGCTGGTACCCTTAGTGGTAATCCTTTAGCCATGAGTGCCGGACTTGCTATGCTCACAGAGTTAAATAATCGACCTGAGATTTTTGATAGCCTTGATCAAAAGACGGCATATCTTCATAAGGGCATGTCTTCTGTGTTCAGAGAGCATGCTATTCCTCATCAAATTAACCGTTTTGGTTCGATGATTTCGGTTCATTTTACTGAAAATCCAGTGATAGATTTTAGCAGTTCTGCCAAAGGTAACAATGAGTTATTCCGAAAGTATTTTCACGGAATGTTAGAGCAAGGAATCTATCTTCCGCCGAGTGCCTTTGAAAGCTATTTCTTAAATGATGCTATTACCTATAAAGATTTAGATAGTACGATTGAAGCCTTAAAGAAGATTGCTCCTAATTTGGTTTAAAATGCAGTATTAATAAAGAAACGGAATATAGAAAAGTTAAACTTTATTCTATACCCCGTTTTCCTTTAGACTCAAGACCTATTTACTATGCCTCCTGCCGGAGTCATGTTCTCTTTTACCCTCTTTGCTATGATTTCTGCGATGATGATTTATACGTTCCCATTTTTTAAATTGCTCTTCTGACAAAATTTGTTTCATTTTTCCTTTTTGGGCAATCATTCTATCCAATCGTTCATTTTGAAAGTAAAAACAATCATCCGCACTTGGTTTAGATTGTTCTGCTTCTTCCTTTTTCACCTTCCGTTCCAACATTAAAGCCTCCCGTTCTTTGACATTTTCCAAATTTACCTTTTGAATTTCCTTTTGTTGAGCGGCACTTAAATCCAAAGCCAAAGTCATCTTCTTTGTCTTAAGTATGGCTATTTGTTCAGGAGTCATATCTTTCATTCCCCTTTGTTCAGAATCAAAATGCGGGCCTCTTTGGGAATAACCCATCATTCCAATTAATAATACCGTTGTTACTAATACTTTTTTCATGTGTTTATGTTTTTGTTATATGCCTTGGATTATTAATTCATTATTTGGTTTAAACCACATTCTGATATTATAAAAACTTTAACACCCTTGAGAATATGGTTTAGTGAATCCAATGCAGAATATTTTAAATTCTTATTAGTAAAAACAAAAAGGGCCCGGTTTTAACCGAACCCTTTGATTTGGGAATTTATATATGGATTTGTTTTACTAATTAAGATCTTCAGATTCAATTAGGAATGCAGATTTTAAATTTTCATCAGTAATTTCTACAACTTCCACTGACGTATATTCTTGTTCATGAATTTGATTGCTGTCTAAAGCATAGTAGGTAAATGCAGATAATACAAAACAAACAAAATAGAGCAGACTTTTAATTTTATAAGACATAATTCCGGGGTTTTTGTTCATTACTAAAGTATAACCAATAATGAACCAGGAATAATGATTGTTGTGAATGTCTCTTTAATTAGGGTTAAAAACGCATTATTTGTGGTCTATGTCATTTCTGCCCAGATTTTATGTAAAAGCACTTTACATTTAATAGCTTAAATAAGGTAATTCACCGAGCACTACTAGCGTGACGGCACCGGATTTAGTATTTGATCTATTCGTTCTATTACATCCTGTAAATGATATTTACTCATATTATCAGAAGTTCTTGGGATGGCATTGCCTATATTTCTTTTTAAACCGTTCAATTCTGCCCTTGCAACAGACCTGATATCAGACTGGCTGGTGTTTATAACTGTGGCCTTTCGATAGCCCCCATTCGCTGGTTTTTTAGTTTTGCTTTCGGCCGTCATAAGGAATTCTAACCTGTCTATATGTGCCTTCTGCAGATTTCTTCTGTAGGTATCAATTTTACGGCCACTTCTGAGTTCAGACCAAAGACCCTTGCTCATATCTTTCATCATGGAATTTAAGGAATAGGCATCAACGCCTAATTGTGTTTCCTGCTCTATAAGTCGCGCCATTCTGCCAAGGCTAAGGACATTGTTTAAAGATCGCACTTGCAAGGCCCTAACCCTTTCAACAGATCCTGAGTATTCTACTCTTCCAAATAACTCATCATCCAATAGCCATTCCGGGGTACTAAATAATTCTTGTTGAAGAAATTGCATACAGTTCTTCTGGTGTTCTTTTGGGACGGGAGTATATACCTTACCTTCCTGGTCATACGTCTTGTAATATTCATAAACGCCTCCAATGTTATTTGAGACATGTCCCATATATCTGTTGAACTGCCCAACTACCTGACCGTATAATTTTTCCAGATCATCATAATTTTTTCCATCCTCTTCTGTCCATTTAATCAAATTAGGAACAATCCTTTTTAAATTCTCAATCCCGTATTTGCCTGCTTTTATTGCGTTGTCTCCCAGATCTTCTGTCTGAGAACTTGGGTCAACCACATCTCCTACCTGCTGGCGTCCAAAACGGTAAAGCGGGTCCCCGGCATGTTCAAGAATCCAACCATCCAGAATTTTCTTCTCTTCCTTATCTGTTTTGTTCAAGATGGGTTTGTAGCCCCACTTGATTGCATATTTGTCATAAAATCCAATATTAGGCATAAGTGCCACATCGCCGTCTCCAGGTTGCGCCACATAATTAAAACGGGCATAGTCCATAATTGAAGGGGCGGTTCCGTACGTTTTGGTGAAGGATTCAGAACGCAGTGAATCCACCGGGTATGCCACACTGCTCCCCATATTATGTGGTAATCCTAAAGTATGGCCAACCTCATGCGAAGAAACAAATCGAATTAGACGTCCCATAACCTCATCTTTAAAGGCCAGGCCCCTTGCATCGTCATTTATAGCAGCCGTCTGAACAAAAAACCAATTGCGTAAGAGAGACATTACATTATGGTACCAGTTGATATCTGATTCTAAAATTTCGCCGCTTCTGGGGTCGCTTACATGTGGTCCATTGGCATTAGGTATAGGAGAAGCCAAATATCTAACCACCGAATATCTTACATCTTCAGGTGACCACTCCGGATCTTCTTCTTTTGAAGGAGGATCTTTTGCCAGAATAGCATTTTTAAATCCTGCATTTTCAAAGGCAACCTGCCAGTCTTCAATACCTTGTTTAATATATGGGACCCATTTTTTTGGAGTAGCTCTGTCTACATAATATACTATAGGCTTTTTGGGCTCCACCAATTCACCTCGTTTAAACTTTTCAATGTCCTCGTCTTTAACTTCCAGGCGCCACCTGTCCAGGAATTTTATTGTTTTACTTTCCTGTGCATCCAGGCCGTAATCTGTTTGACCCCTGGAAAACCAGCCCACTCGTTTATCGAAATAACGTCTTTTCATAGGCGTTTTCGGCAAAAGAATCATAGAGTTATTGATTTCTATAGAGATGGAGCCAAGGCTCGCATTTGAAGGGGGATTAGCTGCGCTATAGGTCTTTACATGTCTTGCCTCCAGATTTAGCGGATAGCTTTTTAATGATTCTATATAACTCCTGCTCTCGTCCAACTTGGATACCTTATAACGCTTACGGTAAAACTCCGGCATGCCTATGGCTTTAACATCCTTGATGAATAACTGATTGACATCTATTACTGTGGCAGGATTTAGAGAATCTTTTTTGAAGGCCTTAATGTCAAAAGTGTATAAAACGGGTTCAAAATTGGAATTTACCACCGCTTCATGGACCGGGAGCGAGTCGTCTGCAACTACATTATAACTAACTACCCTTAATAATACTTTTTTAGGTTTCTTTTCCCAACGCAATACCTGAGTATTAATTTTTCCACCTCCAAAGCCAATTCCTGATGCCGTTTTAGAGATTCTGCTTACCATCAACATTTCTCTGTTGAAAAGGGAATCAGGGATTTCGTAGAGATGTTTATCCTCAACAACGTGTACATTAAATAGCCCTTTATCCGTGATAGCATCTTTGGTAATAACTTTGGAATAGGGCTGTATTTTATCCTTTTTCGAATCTGTCTTGCCTTCAGTTTGTTCTGTTTTGTCCTTTTTCTTTTTAAAGATTTGTGCATCAGCATTGCTTGGGGTACCTAAAGCAACTATTGCCAAAAGAAGTAGCGGAATAATTTTATTTGCCATTTAATAGTGTTATGGTTTGTTACGAATTGGCCAAAGAACTGAAAAAATGTTCGAAACTATTGTTAATTTAATCATAAGCATATTTTTTTTTATATCATAAAAGAGGAGAATATAACTATCAGAATAACAGCGATATAAACACTAAAAGCACATCGGTAAATAGTGTTAAAAATTACAGCCTTGGCTGTTAAACAAAAGCTAATAGTGTAACAAATTAATTTTTCGACCGTCTTATATTCAAACAACGATCAACAAATAACAAATTATAAAAATGAGTAAATTATTAATATTATGTGGATTGGTAATGCTGGGCACAACCACCACACCGCAAGAGAATAAATTAACTTCAAATTGTACCACATCGGAAGATAGTATTCATGTAAGTATAGCAGATGTAAATAGTAATGAATTACTTGCTATGGAGACTGAAACCATATGGAAAGCGCCTAAACTTGTAAGCAGAATTTCAGTAAAAGCTCCAGAAGATATAAAGGTGTCTGAAATTGTATTTATTGAAGAAGAGCCTTCTATAGATTTAGGATTTGATACAGCGGAGTACCTTCCTGAAGGCTTTGATCCTTATAGTGTTTATTTTGATGTAAATTCTATTGTGTTCATTGAAGATGAAATGACAGAGCTGGGGTTTGATACGGAAGAGTATTTACCAACAAATTTCAATGCATATGCGAATCCCAACGGTATAGATGGAATTAACTATATGGAAGAAGAAACTGTTGACCTGGGATTTGATACAATAAAATATCTACCAGAAGATTTTGATCCCTTTGAATTCTATTTGGATCTGGATTCTGTAGAGTACATAGAAGATGAAGAAGAATTAGATTTTGATTTTAGTACTGAGGATTATTTGCCAGCTGGATTTGATCCTTTATCAAGATAATAAGGGGATAGAAGATCTTATTTCTATCGAATTATTGGGTTAGTCGCCTTAAAAGCCTTTGTTCTGCAAAGGCTTTTTTTATTGGATTACCTTCTTTTCAGCATTTTACTCTGTCTAAAAGTAAATTAACAAAAATTTAACTTAAAATAGCTGAATATAGAATTGCTAAAAACTCTAATAGGCAACGGTGATCTTGATAAATTTTGTAGTGCTCTTTTGAACTGTTCTCAAGTTTTATCACCGCCAACTGAGAAATTCGTTTTTGAGGTCAGTTTAGTCAATTGTTAATAGTATCAGAAGAACAATAATAGGCGTATTTCCCTGTTCTAACTTTGCGTAAAATTTTAACCTATTAGCGTTATGAAAAAACTAAAAACAATAATAAGCAGCTTTTTGATAGTAGCATCTATTAATGGTATAAATGCTCAGAACACAAATGGTGATAATGATCATTTTGATATTGACAGCATTGTATACATAGAAGACGAAGATTTTGATCTTGGTTTCAATACATCAGAATACCTTCCGGAAGATTTCGATCCTTATAAATATTATTTTGATCTGAATTCCATTTCTTATGTGGAGGATGTTTATGTTTATATTGATAATGAAAAGAATTTACCAAGACATTTTGATGTATTTGCAAATCCGTCGGATTTTCGAAATGTGAGTTACATTGATCCAATGGACGAAATGCAATTGGAGTTAGAAACTGAAGAGTTCTTACCAGCGGACTTTAATCCTTATGCAAGAACTTCATCAATAAATGATAATCCCTTGTTTTAATTAAAACAGTAGAAAATTAATAAGCCCTGATCATTGTATCGGGGCTTTTTTATTAAAATAATATTGGGATTACATATTGGAAAACTAAGATCAATAAGACAACAGCGATAAGGTTTAAAATAATTCCAACTTTTGCCATCTGGTGAACCTTAATATAACCACTGGCAAAAACAATTGCATTTGGAGGGGTGGCCATTGGCAACATAAATGCACAACTACTGGCAATTGTCACCGGGATCAACAGGTATATGATTGGAATGTCCAAGCCTATCGCAATTCCCGCGACCACTGGTGCCAAAACGGCAACTAGTGCAACATTACTCATCAATTCGGTCATAAATAACATAAGAATTATGAGAAGCGAAGCCGTAAACAAAATACTTATCTCACTGGTAGCAATAGCGTTGGAGACAATATCTACAATACCGCTTACAGTCATTCCCTTTGCAAGGGCCAGTCCACCTCCGAAGAGAATGAGAATTCCCCAGGCTAATTTTTGAGTGTCATTCCATTTGATAATAAAATCACCTTTTCTGATATTATAGGGAACAGCAAAAAGAGAAATTGCGGCCAACATGCTAATTATAGTATCTGAAAGTCCTAAACCCGGGAATATTTTGTTTATCAGGGTTCTAAAAATCCATAGAAATACTGTTATACCGAAAATGACCAAAACCATTTTTTCCTTACCTGAAGTAGGCCCTAATTTTTTTAATTCTAAGTTTATTACTTCCTTGGATGCCTTGAACTGAAGTTCTCTGTTTGGATACATCCATTTTACCAGAACCAGGTAAGATATTATTAAAAGTATTACGGAGAAAGGAAGACCCAGGGTCATCCATTTTAGAAAGGAAATTTCTATGTTATATTCATTTTCTAATAGCCCAATCATAACAGAATTGGGTGGAGTTCCAATGACGGTGGCAATACCTCCTGCATTTGCTGAAAAAGCTATGCCAAGCATAACACTAAGGGCAAAATTTTGATCATTTTTAGTATAACCATCTTCGTCATTAATTAATAAACCAATTACAGACATGGCTATGGGGAGCATAACTACTGTGCTGGCTGTATTACTTATCCACATGCTCAGTGAAGCCGTTGCTATCATGAAACCCAGGACCACTTTATTGGGGGTAGTGCCTGTTATTTTAATGATGTTGAGGGCGATTCGTTTATGGAGATTTACCTTTTCCAAAGCTAATGCCAAAACAAATCCTCCGAAAAACAGGAAAATTATTGGACTTCCATAATTGGCGCCCACATCTGTTATTGGCATTATTTTCATAACAGGGAAAAGTACAAGCGGTAAAAGTGCTGTTACTGAAATGGAAACGGCTTCAGTAATCCACCAAATAACCATCCATAAGGCAACGGCAATAACGCTATTAGCACTTTCATTTTCGGGAATAAAGTTTGGCAAATTTGTAAAAATGAAGAAAAGAAGCGGACCGGATATAAGTCCGAGTTTCTTGTTAAAGCCCATTTAGTGTATTTTAGGCTCTAAACTATACCTTTTACTTTAGTTTTAAAAATAAAAGGGAGCAAGCTTGCTCCCTTTTAAATTATCTGTAAAATGTTATTCATTCAAATTAATAGGATTCAGGTTAGTATCTGTTAGGCCATATAACAATTTTACCTCTCCTTCTATATCAAATCCGGCAATAAAAAATAAATTTCCATTAATGTTTAGTATTTCAGGTAGATAATTTCCAGGATAATTAAGTGCTTTAATTTGACTTCCATTATTGTCAAATTTTCTTAAATTCTTATCGCTGGATAGTACAAAGGAATCTCCTAAGGACACCATAGCCTGATTATTCTTTGTTTCCTCAAAATAAGATGATAATATCTTGGTGCCTGTTGCATTAGCCAGAGTGAGTTCACCATTAGCATACATCGCGATATTACCGTTAGAAAGCTGTTCTACATGATAACTTCCGTTCAGGTCATTTGCAGAACTAATTTTGGTGTCCAATACAGAGTCCTCATATATAACATGAGAAGTAACATTTAGACCGGAGTCAAAGAAGATTAACAAGGGTTTGTAGTTTGTTATTTTCGGATTGGTATCATTTTTACTAAAAACCGCTCCAAAAGCGATAAAACCGTTTTCGACTTCAATCATATCACCTATCATGGAATCTGCATCTCCAAATGGATTCAGAACCACCGCGAATGCATCGCCTGACGAATTCCTTGTCTCAACGGCCGCTTTGTAGATACCACTATCTTCTTCCGTACCGAAGTAATAGAAGTTGGCACCTTCTGCCAGGAAACCATAACTGTGTTTGGAAGATGAACTAATTCCATTCATAAAATTCCATACATTGTTATAGGTAACTTCCTGAGTTCCATAAAGACCATCCAGTGTTCTTGAAAACACAAAATTCATATTTCCGCTCGGATAAAAGTTAACAAAAGCACTATTTGAATTATAAGGTTTGTCCGCCAAATAATTTGAGGAGGATAAATAATTTTCATCTAATTCCCGATAATAAAATTTTTCACCGCCGGGGCCAACCATGTCTTCCAAAAGTTCAATAGAATAGATTAAACCATTTACCGGATTTACGCCGGTTTCCATCGGAATTCCGTTAAACCCATCTGCTATATCCGGGAAAATAAAAAAGTCTTGCACTACAGCGTCATTCACCAGAATTTGTTTGGAAACTGTTTTCGTTTCCATAGCTTCATCGGAAACCGTTAAGGCGATGGTATAATCTCCTGGCTTTCCGTAAACTACAGTAGGGTTTTCTTCTGTACGTGTTTCGCCGTTACCAAGATTATAGGAGTATGCACTCGCTCCTACAGAGCAATTATTTATTTGCAGGTTTTCGCCTACCAAAAGGATCTCTTTACTCACCTCAAAACATGCCTCTAATGTTGAGTTAGGATCAGGATCAGAAGGAGACGCATCCTTAGAACAGGAAGTGAAAAATGCTGCTAAAATGATCAGAAAGTAGATTTTCTTCATAAAAACAGATTTGGGATTCTATTATTACAACGAAAATACCAGGGTCTTTATTTCAATTTTTAACACTCATTCGATGAAATGCACTAGGCATAAAACACTGATAATGAAACAAATAAGGATAAAATATCTTTTTTATTACTCATTTAATTTGCAAAGAAGGGTATCGTCCTCTTTTACAACTTTAGTTAACCCCAATTTGTTCAAACCTTTAAGACCCTTATCCCAAGCCTTATTGCTTAATCCGGCAGCTTCTTTTAAATCCGCCAATGGCATGGATTTATGGGTTTTTAAGATGTTAAAAATCACTTTTTCACTTTCATTTAATTCCAGGGGCTTTTTTTCGGGACGCATTTGAGGAAAGAACAAAACTTCCTGAATAGAGGCATTATTTGTCAACAACATCACCAGGCGGTCTACGCCTATGCCAATCCCCGAAGTGGGCGGCATTCCGTATTCCAGGGCCCTAATAAAATCCTGATCAATAAACATGGCTTCATCATCGCCTTTTTCCGACAGTTTTAGCTGTTCTTCAAAGCGTTCACGCTGATCAATAGGATCATTTAGTTCTGAGTATGCGTTGGCAATTTCCTTCCCGTTAATCATAAGTTCAAACCGCTCTGTTAAAGCCGGATTCGTCCTGTGCTCCTTAGTAAGCGGGCTCATTTCTTTTGGGTAATCTATAATGAACGCAGGTTGTATATAGTGATGCTCACATTTTTCACCAAAAATCTCATCAATGAGCTTGCCAACCCCCATACTTTCATCTACTTCTATATCTAGTTTTATAGCCACCTCTCGCAGTGATTTTTCATCCATTCCGGCAACTTCGTAACCCGTATGTTCCTTAATGGCTTCAAGGATTGGGATACGTGGATAGGGCGCTTTAAAATTGATCTCCTTCTCACCCATAGTAACTTTTGTTGAACCATTTGCATCTAGGGCTACTTTTTCCAACAACTGTTCCGTAGTATCCATCATCCAATTGTAATCCTTGTAGGCTACATAAAGCTCCATAATGGTAAATTCGGGATTATGCGTGCGGTCCATCCCTTCATTTCTGAAATCCTTAGAAAACTCATATACTCCGTCAAAACCACCCACAATGAGTCGCTTTAGATAAAGTTCATTGGCTATTCTGAGGTAAAGGGGTATATCCAGAGCATTATGGTGTGTTATAAAGGGTCTTGCAGCCGCTCCTCCGGGAATAGGCTGTAAAACAGGAGTTTCTACTTCTAAATATCCCTTATCATTTAAAAACTCACGGATACTATTGGTTATTTTGGTTCGCTTTATGAAAGTATCTTTAACTGCAGGATTAACAGCCAGATCTACATAACGCTGGCGATAGCGTTGCTCCGGGTCGTTAAACTCATCATAGACATTGCCTTCTGCGTCTTTTTTGGGAAGGGGTAAAGGCCTTAAGGCTTTACTTAGGATAGTAAAATCTTTAACCATTACGGTTTTCTCCCCGACCTGGGTAATAAAAAGTTCTCCTTCTATCCCAATGATGTCACCAATATCAAGCAGTTTTTTATAAACTTCATTGTATTTGACTTTATCATCACCAGGACAAATTTCATCCCGGTTAAAGTAGACTTGAATACGCCCCTCACTATCCTGTAATTCTGCAAATGAAGCTTTTCCCTGAATTCTTCTGGACATTAATCTCCCCGCAATTATAACCTTTTTCCCTTCTTCATAGTTGTTGGTTATGCTCACAGAAGTGGCATCTACGGGGAACAAGGCTGCAGGATAGGGATTAATCCCCATTTCCCGAAGCTTATTCAGTTTTTCTCTACGTACGATTTCTTGCTCAGAAAGTTGCATAAATTGGTCGTTAAAGCTGCAAATATAGGTACAATGCGCTAATCTATCAATCCAATATTTTCATTCTAGTATGAAATAGGTTTTCTCTTATTAAACTAATTCAAAATCATGATAAAAATCATAGATTACTTACCCAAACTTCTCTTCATTTGATCTTTATTTCAAATGATCACTTATTGTTGAGGGAATTATGATGGTTTTTGAGCTTACTCAATACTTTAAGAAGAAAAAACAGCAAATACGCTAACTATAGTTTATAAATAAATCCTTAAAAAATGAAAAAAATCGTATTCAGTATTATTGCCTTAATAGGTTTCGCATTACATTCCAGTAGTCAGGAAATATCGCCATATATTGAGATTGGTAAATCGGATAATAGCATTCAGCAGGTATCTGAAGATGTATTGGCTGCACTTAAAGAAAATTCTTTTCAGGTTTTGGGATCTTACCATCCTGCGAATAGGAGTTCTTTAAAAGTGATTGTATTTACACGCAATGATTTAAAAAATACGCTTATAAAAGTTGCTGACAGAGGAGCTCTTGCATCAGCATTTAAAGTAGGTTTGGTGCAGAAAGATGGTGAGGTTACCATTTCGTATACAAATCCTGATTACTTCTTAAGAGCTTATTTAAGAGACAATTATAACTCGTACAAAAGTATTTTTGAAAAATTCAGTACAGATTTAAAAACCACCTTTTCCGCTATTGGTAATGATTTTGTCCCTTTTGGTGGAACTGTAGAGGCCGATAAACTTAAAAAATATCATTATAAAATAATGATGCCTTATTTCACAGATCCTGTTACCCTAAATGAATTTTCTTCATTTGAAGAAGGGCTTAGGGTAATTGAAGGAAATCTAAAAGCCAAAAAAGGGGAAACATTGGAGGTCTATAAGATTATTTACAGTAAGGAAAAGGTTGCAGTATTTGGTGTGGGATTGAAAAGCAAGGAAGATGGCGAATCCTATTTTTTACCTAAAATAGGAATGGATCATGCAGCTGCAATGCCTTATGAAATTATATTGCAGGGCAAGGAGGCAACCATGCTACATGGTAAATATAGAATTGCGTTGCATTGGCCAGACTTGACAATGGGTACATTTATGAAAATAATGAGCACCCCTGGTGATATTGAAGACACCCTGAAAGGACTTTGTGAAATGTCAGAATCTGATAAAAATTCTTTATAATTTCATAGTAGCAGTTTTTAAAGTTGTTTCATTTTTTTGTTTATATAGGCCCTGTAAGTGCAGGGCCTATTGTTTAATAATAATTTCCTGTAAAAATTTGATCCTGTTTGCTGTAACAAAACTCAAATTATTACGTCCAATAATTACACCTGTCCGGCTAAAGGACGGGGTCAATCATTAAACCTGAACTATGAGCTTTTGGAGAGTGTTGCTGGCCATTATTTTTCCGCCTTTATCGGTCATTGGTAAAGGTTGCGGATCTTTTTTTATTGTTCTGCTTTTAACCTTTTGTGGGTGGGTTCCCGGGGTAATAGCTGCTTTGGTAATCCTTAATAATCCCAGCTGAAGGTTGTATCTTTGCCTGTGATGAATAAGAAGGTTGCCATACAGGATTTAGGCTTAAAAGACTATAAAGAAACCTGGGACTACCAGGAACTGTTGTTTCAGCAAACCGTTGATCTTAAAATCAAAAACAGGCGGGAGGAAACCCTCCTGGAGACCCCTAATCATTTCTTGTTTGTTGAACATCCGCATGTATATACTTTGGGAAAGAGTGGGGATATTACCAATCTGCTGGTTGATGAAAAACAACTGGCGTCCAGGGGAGTGAATTTTTACAAGATAAATAGGGGGGGTGACATCACCTACCACGGACCTGGACAAATTGTCGGCTATCCAATTTTAGATCTTGATAATTTCTTTACAGATATACATAAATACTTGCGTTTCCTTGAGGAAATGGTGATCCTGACATTGGCTGAGTATGGTTTAAAGGCGGAACGCTCTAAAGGGGAAACCGGGGTTTGGTTGGATGTGGGCACACCTTTTGCCCGGAAGATCTGCGCTATGGGCGTACGTGCCAGCCGCTGGGTGACCATGCATGGGTTTGCATTGAATGTAAATGCGGATTTGGGTTATTTTGATTTAATGATTCCATGTGGAATTAAGGGTAAAGCCGTTACTTCACTTAATGTAGAATTGGGACAAAAAGAAGTTTCAATGGACGACGTAAAGGAAAAACTTTTAAAATATTTTGCAGAACTTTTCGGTGCGCAGATCATTAAAGAGAAGACCGGGGTGTAATCCCCTGTATTTTTAGTGCTATTCTACCTTAATTATTCACAATCTTCCAACATATCTTCAATTTCCTGCAATTTGGCCATTTCACATTGCAGTCTCTTCATATCATTTTTCATCTTTTTGCTTTTAAAGGTCTATTTCTTAAGCAACTTTTTTAAATCGTCTGTATCTGAATAGGACACCCCGGAATAGTTAAGATCGGAAATGGTGATCAACAGATCGTCCGGGTTGGCGAGCTTATCTTGTTCATAGTCGTTGGAAATGGCAAACAGGGCTTTGCCAGAGACTTCCCGTTCGTCTTCGTCCAGGGAGACGGTCCCAGACATGCTTGCTTCCGGATCCCTGTCCAACTGGTTCGCATATTGGTTGTAAAAGGCGGTTATTGTTTTTCCGTCTTTGGCAGGGCGTTTTAGTTCCACTCTAACAATGGTTAGTGCATTGTCATCCACATCGTATTCGAGCTGTATGGTCTCACTGCCCTTATCCAGTTTTTTTACAAAGGTGATCGTAGCCGTACGTACCTTGGTGGAGCTATTGCGGGAAACCAAGCCGGATGCCGTGGTATACCCCCAATCTTCGCCATTGATCTTGCACAATAAGGTGGTATTGCCTTCTTTTTTAGCTAGGGTGGTCTCGGCCGTTTCCGTCATTTTATTTTCCGAAGTGGTCTTTGTATCCTGTTCTTTTTTATTGGCTTCCCCACAGGAAATGAGTAGTGCCAGTAAGAGGATAGTGCTATATATTTTTTGCATGGGATATGGCTTATTGATGTATGTATTTTAATCTATTTAATGGTATCTTTTTTTGTTTTTAGCAGTAGTTGTTGGGTCATAGCCGCTTGCAAGGAATCCTTGCCCTGTGCATCCAATGTTTTTGAATAACGCTGATAGGCGTCCCGTAAAACTTGTTTATCTGCTTCGGGCATATCGCTTTTGTTTACCAGATCAAGATAATTGTTCACCTCCCCATTACCCCCTGTAAGCGAATCACCAAAGATGTTGCCGAGGGTGCCGGCCTGCAGATCCAAGAAGTTATTGGTGACCTCGGTTTTGGGTTTCGGATCGGTCTGGGCCTGCAATGTGGATATAGCGCCAAAGAGGCTTAGAATAATTATTGAGGTTATTGTTTTCATATTTCTCGATTTTAATAATGGTTGTATATGTGCATGGGCTATTTTGCAGGAATGTTATATTCATTTTGCAGAAAAACATGAAACAAATTACAAACAAAATACATGGAATTAACCCCGGTTTTTAAATTGTAGTATATTATTTACTAAGTGCACTTAACACGGTACTTGACATAAGTTTACCGTTTTTATTAAAACTTTCCTGCTTAACCATGCCCACACCTTCGGCTAGCCACAAGCGTGAAGGAAATGTTTGATTGGCCATCATCATTTTAGACTGATTTTCACTGTAAATCACATAGCAATCAAAAGTACCAGCGGGCGTAGTAATCGTTTCTTGTTTTTCAACTTTTCTGTTTATCATATCCACCGTAGAATTCATATTCATTCCGCTCATGCTTATTTTCATCGCTATATTGGCGTCCGGTAATTCCAGACCGACTTCCAAATCATTTGGAAGTTCAATGTCCGTTCCGGATATTTCCATTTCCATGTCACCAAATTGCTCAAGCATTTGATTAGACATTAAGGATTCATAGTCAATCGTTACGGCGTTTCCCGAGCAGGAATAGGTAAATTCTGAAGTAAAGGCTTCTTTGCCCTTATCATCCATATATTTCATGACCATAGTGGCAGATGAGGTACTGCCCTCATCAATTACATTTGTAACTGTGTAGTTAATGATTCCCTGAGTTTTTCCTTTACCATTATAAGAAGTGTACTCTAAAGTAGTCCCCTCTTCCATAGGGTAATATTTACTGCAATTCTGAGCTGTTACTGGCATTGCAAAAACAAATAGCAATCCAATTAAAAAAAGTTTTATTTTCATAGTTTAAATTTTAATAAATTCTACTCTTCTGTTTTGCGCTTTGCCGTCAGTGGTGCCATTATCGCCTATGGGCACTGTCTCGCCTTTTCCTTCTGTTTTAAGACGGTCTCCGGCAACATTGTAAATATCTACTAAAGCACTTCTAACTGCGTCGGCCCGTTTTTTTGAGAGTTGCATATTAGTTGTGTCATCTCCATCAGAATCAGTATGCCCTACAATGTTTAAGTTCATACTAACTTCTTGCTGCAATACCTGTGAGATCTGCCTGATAATCCCCATAGACTGAGGCTGGATATTGGCGGAGCCCGAGTCAAACAAGATACCATTGGTAGATACTTTACCCTCAGAAATTAGCGTTCTTCTTAAATCCAAGCCCCCTTCGGCCACCTTTAGATTGGTGATGAACAACCGTTCTTTGCCATCCTTAAAATTGTTCATATGAAATTTCAGCGTATTCAAGACACCTCCTTGTGGCACAATCCTTGGAATGTCGATATATTTTTCTTCATTGACCCATAACCTGTAACGTTGCTTATTCCCCGCAATGGAAATATGGGGCCGATTGAGTACTTCATCCCTGAGATCGGCCTTTACAATACTATAGATTACTCTCTTGCTATTGATATGATTTTCCATCTTGATTCCTATTGGAGAATATTGACAAAATGCAATATGGGCGTGCACAAAATTACTACCCTCTTTAAACATATCGTCATCACTTAAGGCAATCCTTAAAGTAGCAGTAGATGAAGTTTTACTATCCAATCCCACCGTTTCAATATCAAATTCTATGGTATACTCTTCAGGAAGTGCAGGTACATCTGGGATAAAATACAAATTATATCCAGAAATAAATTCAAGCCACTTTTCGGGAGAATCAGCCAGGGTCACCACCTCGCCACCACCATTAGTGTTCCATTTGGAGGGGAAATCGCCAATAAAGTCATTTGAAAAATCATCAAAGAACAATAGTTTATCACCAGGAACAAAATCGAATTTGCTATACACCTCTATAGATTTCGGGCCTCCGCTGGCGACATTCCCATCCGAAATATCAGGGTCTTTTGGAACATCCCCTTGTGGAATTGGAGTTTTGCTTTGTTCTCCTTTTTTTCCAGGTTCCAATATGCTGTCCAACACTGCATCCGTTTTCTCCCGGGTTTCTTTTTCTACCCTTCTTTCAACGGCGTTTTCCGCAGCTCTTTCTGCTGCCTTTCCCAATTTTTTTAATAACTGAGCGTTTGCATCCGGAGTTACAAACAGGAATAGAAGGAGAGGAAGAATAATACGGAATAGCTGAGCGAGTGTTTTCATGATTGTTGTGGTGTTAAGTGCCTTTTAAAGTACGAAATTTTAGGTAAATCAGGGAGGTCATAAGTTTTCTTTTTTTATCAAAAAAAACTTACAATTACCTAATTAATAGAACTTTGATGAAGAAAATTAGATAAAAATGATTTAGTATCCGGGAGAATTGTATACCCGGTTCATTTTACTGTGTAGATGGTCTTCAAAAAAGCCTTAGTTTATTTTGTAAAGCACGAGGGCATTTTCCTGATCTTTACAAACAAATTCTATCTTACGGTCATTATCAATATCATCCAGGTCTATCCTGGAATATCCAAATACCGGAAAATTTTGAATTGGTAGCGCATTACTGTCAAACAGATATACCTTTTGGCTTTGGATGTCCGTCACACTAATGTAAATTTTATCATGAACATAAAATATAACGGGATGGGTATAGACCCCTAAATCCAGCGTTACATTCTTTCCTTTAATACTCAGAATATTTTCATTATTACTAACCAGGGTTTTGTTTGTAGCGTCCAGTCCGTGATCTTCAGAATAGTTAAATTTTGTTTTCGAAACATTTCCTTTGGTATTAATAGAATAGAGCGTGCCTTTTTTATCTGTGACGATAAAATTATTTTTGTATAAATAAGTGTTATTAGAGGAAAAATCAATTTTCTCGGTTACCTTAACTCGCGAATTACCTACGCGATTCATTATTTTAAGGGCGCCATTTTCCAACATAAAAACCAAATAGTCTTTATTGCCAATTTTAATATGTTTGGGTGCTGATAGTACAGGGCTGCCCGTATCTGTATATTTAAAACCCCTTACAGTTTTACCCTTTGAATTATACATAAAAACTTTTGATCCCTGGGTAATGACAAAACGGTAATTTCTTTTACCCTCATAATCAAATAACGCAAGTTCATTTAAGTTACCGCCAGGGAAATTCATATTAAAAGGTGCTACTTCTTTGCCATTTCTATCCAAAATCAGGAACTCATTTCCGGTCGTAAAAGCTAATTGCAATCGTCCATTCTTGTATAGGTCTACCTGACTTATCTTGCCTTGTATTTTTCCCTTTAATTGTTTTTTCCATAATATTTTACCCTGAGTGGATATTAAATACAAATTGTTATCCAGGTCCTGTACCACAATTTCTTTTTTGTTGGTCCTGTGATTTTTTACAAAATGGGGGTTAGTAGCTAAATCACTATCTAATTCTACGCGGAATTGCGCAGAAATCGTATTCCTCTCTTTTTCCTTATACTTTTTTTGAATGAGCAGATTGGTATGATAAAAATTTGCATCGGCAACTATTTGTCCGGCAAAAATATAATTGGAAGCTTCGGTTTTGTTAAAATCATTAATTAGTTCCTTTGTGCAATGCATTTTCAGAATGTCTTCCATACCTTTTGCATTAGCCATGAAAACAATGCTCGATTCATCTGCGAGAACTTTACGCGCCGTTTCATATAATATACTTTTGTCAAATGTGGAGCCACTACTATTGTCCCGAATTATCCCTTGCAAGACATCAAGCTCTTCTGAAAAAATAAAAGTGTTTTCGAGTATAGTATAATAATTTGCTTTAAACTCCTTAAGCAGCGGATTAAAGTATTCGTAAAGAAATTTGTTGCTAACAAGTTCGAAAGTTTCGCGACCCATATATATGGCATTGTTGCTACTCTTATCCTCCAGAAACTTCGTGATGTTTTCTGCACCATAGGTGCTTATGATGACTGCTTTTTTGTTTTCAATAAAAAGAACGCCTATTTCTTCAACGGTATTGAATACACTGTCTCGTTTAAACGCCGCCTCTAAATAGTCCTTCTGATTTTGGGCAAAAACATCATAATTATCAAAAGAAAAGGAAATAAATGCATCCGTCTTTGCCGGCATTTTTACGCTTATATTACTAACCAATGGTCTTGTATTCTTAAAAAGGTTAAGCAAGTTTTTGGTTGAATCTGTGGCAATTGATATACCATTCAACTGCAGGAAGTCTTGAGAAGGTTCTATGTCAAAGGTTACCCAATCTGCAAAACCAGAAAATAGTAGTGTAGTATCTTTTTTAAGAACATAATCATCTATCCAATTACTTTGTTCCAGATTTAGGTAAATAGAGGCAGATTTATCAATATTTGAAGTTTCAAACAGCGAATTAAGAATAGGGTCGATTTCGGTGTTTTTTATGTTATCAATAATGCCATCTATTAGATTAAGAGATGATCCAAGTATTATTTGCTGATCGAGTTCAATACTAAAAAAAGTACTTTGCTCTATTTCGTATCTATTATAGGTTCTGCCTTCAAAAGAGACTGATTCAATAGTGGGGCTTTCGTTCTTATCAGGATTAATAAAACTCAGGGGTTTATCAGAAACATAAATGAATTCGGAATTTAGAGAATCAATTTCAGTAAAGACAAGGATTCCGCTGGTATCGCTTTGGACAAATTCAAGTGCTTTGGTCCTTCCCAGGATATTGTCATAATTCGTTGTTGAAGACAGTGGTTTTAAAAAGTCATTGTTTTTAAGTTCGCTTTTTAGGTTCGTCAGATTATTAACTTTAATTATAATCGAAGCATTTTGGGGGAGATAATCTAAAAGTGGTGTTGTAGATTCTTTTTGTTTCTGGCAGGAGAGGACACAAAAAACAATGAAGGTGAAAACTAATTTAAATCTCATGTATAATGCTTTGCAGCAAATTTAGAACTTTATCTACTTTTATCTATGTCGTTAGCAGGGAAGTTATTTATGATAAAAAAACGAAATGACTTTATGGGAACTTAACTCAAAGGGAATATTTGAAAGGTGTACATTATAAGTCAAGCTTTAGTTGTTCTGGCAATAATTTAAAACTCTTTCTGTGATATTTGGTAATGCCGTAATCTATTATTGCTTGTCTATGCTCTTCGGTGCCATAGCCTTTATTTTGTTTCCAATTGTACATCGGAAATTCTTCATGAATTTTTTCCATATAGGCATCTCTATAGGTTTTAGCCAATATTGATGCTGCAGCAATACTTTGAAATTTGCTATCCCCTTTTATAATACATTTATAAGGAATTTCATTAATTGGCTTAAACCTGTTGCCATCCACTATTAAAAAGTTAGGCACTTTAGACAGCTTGTTTATGGCCTTATGCATGGCAAGGATGGAGGCGTTGAGAATATTAATATTATCAATTATATCTGTTTGAATATGTGCAACACCATAACATATTGCACTAACTTCAATAAGAGGTCGCAGCCTGTTTCTGGTAGATGCGGATAATTTCTTTGAATCATTAAGAGATTCTTCGGCAAACGAACTTGGCAATATCACTGCAGCGGCAGTAACAGGTCCCGCCAGGGAACCCCTTCCCGCTTCATCTGTTCCGGCTTCAAATTCACGTTCCTTATAAAACTTTAACATTTACTAAGATTAATTACAATCAAAACCCTAAAAATTTTGGATAAATTATTTTATTAACAGAATATATTAAACATAATTTAATCATTTCTTCATTATTGTAACAATATCGTAATAGTGCGAGTAATTTTAACAAAAAAAGACTATGAACCTTGATAATTCTTGCGTAGTTAACATTTAATTAAGACTTTTGACGTGACTAATTCAAAAATTCTATTTAAATGAGATCAAAGTTAACTTGGATGTTAACACCGCTTTTGGTGCTTAGCATTTCTTTCTGTTATGGACAACAGAAAACGATTTCGGGTAATGTAACAGATCAGGATAATCTGCCACTACCCGGAGTATCCATTGTAGTCGTTGGTACGACCAATGGAGCACAAACAGATTTTGATGGTAACT
>CBDTVT010000038.1:0-21356 GCA_965364275.1 uncultured Eudoraea sp.
TAAGTTGGGACTATCCAAAAGGGGATAGTTTAAAAGAACGTATAGACAGACTGGGTCTATATCCAATAACGGTTTCATCACTTTTAAACAAAAGAGAGAAACAATTTTTGTTAAGCCGTGATGTTGTCCTATGTCGTCAATTATTAAAAGATAACTTTTATCTGGATCATCTGGGAGTCTCAGATATCAGGAAAACCAAAATTCTTAACGAAGTAGGCATGCTTTGTAAGCGTTGATACCATCACATTAATATCATGGTTAAAGTACATTTTTTAGGGGCTTCGGGTACGGTCACAGGATCTAAATTTTGTCTAGAAACAGATGAGCAAAACATTCTCATAGATTGTGGGATGTTTCAGGGCAGGAAGGACCTTAGAAGATCTAATTGGGAACCATTGCCTTTTTCGGCCGACTTAATTGATGTTGTTTTATTAACACATGGTCACCTCGATCATACGGGTTATTTGCCCAGATTGGTAAAGGCCGGATTTAAAGGTAAAATTATAGGAACCGCTCCTACACTTGCAATAACAAAAATAATATTACTGGATAGTGCAAAGATAAATGAGGAAGAAGCAGAAATAGCGAATAAGGAGGGGTATAGCAAGCATAGGCCGGCGCTGCCACTTTATAACATGCGGGATGCAGAAAATGCAATAGCTCTGTTTAGAGCCGAAGAAATAAACCAATGGACACAACTTTCTGAAAATATCCGGTATAGATTCAGGTATAACGGGCATATAATTGGTTCAACTTTTATCGAAATAGAAATTTCCGGTAAGCGTTTTGTTTTTTCCGGAGATGTTGGAAGGCCAAATGATATTTTGTTAGATCCGCCAGTTAAACCTGAGTGGGCCGATTTTCTTTTTCTTGAAAGTACCTATGGCAATAAATTACACCCACAAGATAAGGTGGAGGATAGACTCGTTGCCCTCGTTAATAAAACACTATATGAAAGAGGAAACCTGCTCATTCCTTCTTTTGCGGTAGAACGTCTGCAATCCCTGATGTATTTATTCTGGAAGCTTTATAAGAAGAATAAAATACCAAATATTCCCATTTTTATTGATAGCCCCATGGGCAACAACGTGCTTTCTATATTCGAACGTTTCCCAAATTGGCATAAATTATCTCCAAATGAATATAAGGCGATGTGTGCCCATGTAAATATTATTGACTCCTACAGACAAACATGGGAAACTATAGACGATCCCAGACCAAAAATTGTTATCGCCGGAAGCGGAATGGTTACAGGTGGAAGAATTCTCACTTATTTACAACAATTGGTAGATAATCCGAATACTAATGTTTTATTGGTTGGTTACATGGCTGAAGGTACGCGCGGAAGAGCACTTTTAGATGGGGTTCAAGAGCTTAAAATTTTTGGAAAATACTATTCAGTGAAAGCCAGTATTCATCACGAAGAAAGTTTATCAGCCCATGCAGATCAAAAAGAATTAATAGACTGGATGGATTCTATTAAAAATATTCCGGAACGCGTTTTTTTGATTCATGGAGAGCAGGAAGCCCTACTAGAATTTAAAATTAAAATTGTTGATGTATATAAATGGCATGTGCATATTCCTGAAATATTTGAAACGGTTGAACTTATTTTTTAATAATCACATGATTTTTATCATTGCTCATACTTTTGATCGGGGGTAGCTTTAAAATATTAGATTCATAATCATGGAAAATCAAATGGAAGATCCAAAACTGGATACACTGCAAAAATTACATTTAGATACACAGAAATGGAAATCTTCCTTTTTCTTAATGAAGGATGAATTAGTATTCATAGAACAACTTCTTCACTCCTATGTATTTGAGCCCAATACGGTCAATTTGTTTGAGCGTTTACAAGACTATCTTGAGCGTCTGAAGCATATTAAAGATGATAAGACTAATATGCTGAAACTTATTGTACACCATGAAAATAATCTGGGAGGATCTATTGAATGTAAAAATGGCAAATGTGATGAAACCGTTAATGTGGAACATGAGAAGCTAAAAGCCAATGTGGCAAATTGTTTACAGAAGTTTCAAATCCTCAAGTCGGAGATATTCAATTATGCAGGCGGCATTTTAAAAAGACGAAGACCGGACTAAAATTAATCCTAACCAGCATAATACCTACCTGATAATTATCATTTCTTTTGATTTAATAAAAAACTAAATTGGAATCACATAATTAATATTCCTAAACAATATCTTAAAGGAATTGAATTATAGATATCAATACGATTAGAGTTTAAATATGTGTTATTTTAAAATTTAACAAAATGAAAATCAAAGAAAACACGCATCGTTATATTGAATGGATAGATCCGGAAGAGATGCATAGGACAAGCTTACTTTGGCTATCGGAATTAAGATTTATGAAAGATGAGCAATTGTTTTTAAACAATCTGATAAAGCATTATACAGTACAATTGGTTGATTCAAAAATTTTTGGAAAAAGTAAAGTAATTGTAACTGCTCTTACTGATTTAGAGAAGCAAGTCATTTCACTTATGAAAAAGGTTCAGGCTCATGAAAATAAATTGGAAATAATGATTGATGATGTTGATCAAATAGAATTGGAAAAGGCTTACCGGGATACCCACAGGGAATTGACCAGCAGGATGGAACATTACAAAGAAGAATACATGGAAATTAAAACCAAACTTTTTGATTTAGTTTCAGGTGTACTGAAGAAGGAGAAACAAAAACGATTATTAAATTAATTAAAGCAAATGAAGAAAGCACTTATTTTAGTTGCATTATTATTCATGGGATGTTCATCCACGGAATTGGTGGATAATTGGAAAAATCCGGACATAGTAATTTTTGACGCCAATAAAGTACTTATTGTAGGGATGACCTCCAATTCCAAAGCTCAGAAAGAATTCGAAACTAAAATGAAAAGACATTTTTCCAATAGGGGCGTGGAAGCTATGCGCAGTTTGGATGTATTTGATGTTAAATTTACTGATTCTCAAAGATCTGAAGACGAACTTGATGACGTGGAACAATCCCTCCTGGATAAAGATTTTGATGCCATTTTATTTACTAAAATTCTTGGCTCGGAAAACAAAGAGACCTTTAGAAAAGATATGGCAGATGTAGATAGTTATTATGGTAAATTCAAAGACGATTATTTAACACATCAGGATATTTATTATGATGAGAATTATTATGATGAATATAAGGTCTATCATGCAGAGACTGCGCTATACTGTATCTGTGTGGGCAAGGAACGCGAGCTCATTTGGCGTGGTATAATAGATATTACAGACCCCTCAAATATTAAAAATGTGATAGATGATTATATAAAACTTGTTGTTTTGGCCATGGAGGAACAGGATTTGATTTTCCATAAAGAAGCGGATGAAGAAGATTCAACCCACCTTTAGCCGCCATTACATTTTACTTTAGATTGGCAAATTTCATTTTATTTACTGCTTAAAGCCAGGGAAGCTGTTGTTAACTATATGACGCCAATGGGTTTACACCATTTAATGGATACAGGCCATCATTATGGTCCGGGTCCATGGGTGAGTGATTTAAGCAGGCCTGAGTGGAATCCTACTTATTATCACAATGCGGATAAGGACGGTATTGGATTTGATAGAACCTCTTCAGGAAGCAATGCTACATCTCAGTATGCCCCTGAGATCGCCAAAATTTTTAATGACCCGGAAACTTGCCCGGATAAATACCTTTTGTGGTTTCATCATTTACCCTGGGATTATAAGCTAAAGAATGGAGTAATATTGTGGGATGCACTTGCCTTAAGATATCAAAAAGGTGTTGATCAGGTAGAAGAAATGATTAACATCTGGAAGCAAGTAAAAATTTATATTTCTGATGATCAATACAATGAAGTAAGAATGCTTTTAGAAATTCAGCTAAAGGAAGCAAAATGGTGGAGGAATGCATGCCTTCTCTATTTTCAAACATTTTCAGGAAGGAAACTGCCTCCTGGTGTGGAACTACCCGATGAAAACCTGGAGTATTACAAATCCTTAAAATTCCCTTACGCCTCCGGAAATTAAGACTGAATGACACTAAAAAAAGCTATTTTTTGATTAACTTTCATAAGTCTGTTAAGAAACTAACTAAACAACTTTGATTATATAACATCTAAATTTATTCACTACTTAATTTACCAAAAATCATTATATGTATCCTTCGAAATTTAGAATCTTAAGTGTGAATTTGTTGGCTGCAATCCTACTTTTTGGATGCAAGGACAAACCGATAAACAAAATAACGGAATCTTCCATAGAAGAGCTTCCTGAAGATACTGTCTCAATCATCAGAGCCAACCCTTTGCCGCTAATTTCAGATGTCTATACAGCTGATCCCTCGGCACATGTATTTAAAGGAAAATTATACATCTATCCCTCCCACGATTTTGAATCTGGTGTTCCCGAAGATGATTTAGGAAGTCATTTTGATATGAAGGATTATCATGTTTTCTCTATGGATAGTATTAGCGGGGATGTCACAGATCATGGCGTGGCTTTGCATATAAAAGATGTCCCCTGGGCAGGAAGGCAGATGTGGGCACCTGATGCAGCCAAAAAAGAAGGCACCTATTATTTCTATTTTCCGGTGAAGGACAAATCGGATATATTCAAAATTGGTGTGGCCACAAGTGAAAATCCTTTTGGGCCATTTAAAGCAAAAGAGCAGCCTATAGAAGGCAGTTTTAGTATAGATCCTGCTGTTTTTGAGGATACAGATGGTGCCTATTATATGTATTTTGGTGGTATTTGGGGTGGACAGTTGCAAAGATGGGCCAGCGGAACTTATAAAGATGAGGATACTTACCCAGCTGAAGAACAGGCTGCGTTAACTCCTAAAATTGCAAAACTAACCGATGACATGCTGAGTTTTACAGAAACCCCGTTAGATGTGTTGATAATTGACAAAAATGGTAACCCATTACTTGCAGGTGATAATGACAGGCGGTTTTTTGAAGCAGCCTGGGTACATAAATACAATGGGAAATACTATTTATCCTATTCAACAGGTGACACACATAATATTGTTTATGCAATTGGTGATAATCCCTATGGCCCTTTTACCTATCAGGGAGTCATTTTGAAGCCTGTGCTAGGCTGGACCAACCATCATTCCATAGTTGAGCACAATGGAAAATGGTTGTTATTTTATCATGATAGCTCCCTTTCAGGCGGGAAAACGCATCTTAGAAGTGTAAAAGTAGCCGAATTGATATACAACAAGGATGGGTCTATAAAAACCATAGATGCAATGGTTGAGTTATAATTAAAATACTTCTGTCACATGAGAGTTTCAAAAATTTACTACCACGTTTTTTTCATTGTTATATCCGGAATGTACTTGTCAAATGCCCAAAACAAAATAGGGATTTTTGATGGAAACATTGATATCGGCGAATGCAGTATAAAAGGGTTTTCGAAATATGATGCTGAGTTTCAGACCTATAAAATTGGCGGCTCAGGTACCAATATGTGGTTCGGTAAGGATGACTTTCAGTATTTATGGACCACTATTCAGGGTGATTTTATCCTAAGAGCAGAAGTGAAATTTCTTGGAAAAGGTGTTGATCCTCACAGAAAGGTTGGATGGATAGTTAAGAATAATTTGGATACAAATTCACAACACGTAAATGCCACAACTCATGGTGATGGCCTTACTACGCTCCAATACCGCAAAGAGACAGGAGGTAATACAGACGAAGTTATCTCCTCTGATACTTTTCCTGATGTGATTCAGCTTGAAAGAAGAGGCAGTACCTATATCATGTCTACAGCAAAATTTGGAGAAGAATTTAAGAGTGTGGAATTAAAGAATATGGAACTGGACAACGCTGTTTACATAGGAATTTATGTTTGCTCACATAATCCTGAGGTAATGGAAATAGCAGAATATAGAAACGTAAGAATCATTAGACCGGTTGATCCGGATTATACGCCCTATCGCGACTATCTTGGCAGTAATTTGGAAATTATGGATGTTGGTAGTGGACATCGCAAGATCATATACAGATCTGAACATTCCATTCAGGCGCCTAACTGGACTACGGATGGAAAGAAGTTAATTTATAATTCCAAAGGACATCTATTTAATTATAATTTATCATCTAATTCCATCACACCCTTGAACACCGGATTTGCGGTAAATAACAATAATGACCATGTCCTGACTTTTGATGGTACTTTATTGGGAATAAGTAATCACAACCAGGATGATAGTGGCACATCTGCCCTGTTTTATATGCCAGCCGAAGGGGATTCTTTACCAAAGATGGTCACAAAACCAGGAGTAGGGGCATCATATTTACATGGCTGGTCACCGGATAATAAGAAAATGGTCTTTACCGGTAACCGAAACGGAATTTATGATATCTATACGATTGATATAGATTCCGGTACTGAGAATCAACTTACCAATCAATCAACTTTAGATGATGGGCCGGAATATAGTCCGGACGGTGAATATATTTTTTTTAATTCAACTCGCACGGGAAAGATGAAACTATGGAAGATGAAAGCAAATGGCGAAGATCAAACTCAGTTGACTTTTGATGAGTATAATGACTGGTTTCCACATATCAGCCCCGATAAAAAATGGATTGCGTTTATTTCTTTTCCAAAGGATATCGACCCATCAGATCATCCTTTTTACAAGCATTGTTTATTGCGTATAATGCCCTACAATGGTGGCACACCAAAAGTGATAGCCTATATCTATGGCGGGCAGGGTTCTATAAATGTTCCCAGTTGGTCTCCGGATAGCAAAAAAATTGCTTTTGTGACCAATACTAAATGAAAGCCTTGATTAATATCGCTGAGATAACGTAGCTATTCATCTGAATTCTGCATAATCTGTAATTTAACCTTATTGCCGTCTCTTGGGCATGACAAGGCTATCTGCCGGATAATTATCTTTTAGATAGGTCATTTGATCTTTTGCCCAAACAATAATCTTTTGCCTTTGATCTTCTGTAAGATCAGCTTCTTTATGTAAGCCAAAATTGGTGTAAGATGGTAATGGCATTTCTTTCTCTTCCACCATTTCAATAGTTTCTTCAAATTTATGATTCTGAATAGCTATGGGCATTTTGGTAAAAGTTGAGAAATTCAAATGTCTCTTCGCATCTACCACATGATCATTGAGCCACCAGGCAACGGGCTGAACATTCGCGTACCACGGATACTTGGTTTTATTGGAGTGGCAATCATTACAGGAAACCTGCAATAGATGGCTTACGTGATCGGGAACCTCATATTTCGTGGAAACGTCATAGGTTAGGTCGTTGGATTCGTTCTTTTCCGGACGGATAAATTGTATTATAATCAGTACGATGCCCAACCCGATTAAAACTTTCTTTAACATGATTTATAATTTAAGTTAGCGTCTAAATAAATTTATTTTTGGAATTTGATTATATCCAAGGACTTAATTAAATGAGGATTATTTATACTTTTTTACACGGTCATCGGAAATAACCCCTTTCCAATTCAGTCCAAATGCAAAATCATATACATTGCCATTGGTGTCTTTATAAGGTGTCATATCTCTTGGTACATCTTCAAATTGTTCTTCCACCGTTTTCATATCCAAAGGCATTTGAAAAGGCAATAACGCAGATGGCTCTGCTATTCCCGTAATTATTTCCATTAACGCCTGATCCTGAACTCCCATATGAACCAAAATTGACGAAGAGCTTTTTTCAATTTCCGAAAAAACCATCGGTTTGGAAATATTTACAACTATAATAACAGGTTTGTTTCCCATTTTTGATTTGGTTTCGTTTACTAAATTCATATCATGTATATTGGATGCCGTAACAGTTTTCCCCTTATAGGTGCGATTTGTAAAGTCTTCAAACGGACTTCCACCTGCAAGGCTGGTTTCCCTCGCGTTATTTGCTGTATAGGACCCGTATTGCAGACTTATAGGCACATAGCCATTACCTCCTTTTATTAAATCTTCTCTATTATAACCTACTCCGCTATTGGGACTTATAATGCCCACCAGGGCAAAGTCTGAATCTTCCGGATTCTCAACCACCTCAAAATACTTTTTGACGACTTCCATATTAAAAGGGTATTCCAATTTCTCTGGGGTTTCCATCCCAAACCAATTCCTGCTCGCAGCAATATACCTTTGGGGAACATAAACTTTTTGCTTCGCTTTAAGTGGCAGCGTATTATCCTGGTTTTTAAGCATGACAATCGAACGCAATTGCGCATCATATCCGGCTTTCATAAATTCTGCATTCCCTACAATTTTTTCAGTTTCTGCTATATCCAAATACGGATTCTCAAAGAGACCCACTCTAAAAATATTCTTCAGCAAACGAACCGCGGAGGCTTCAAATCGCTGGCGCATATATTCTTCTCCATGTTCAGCAACTCCTATTTTATAGGCTTCCAAAATGGGTCCCATATCGTTGTTACCACCAAATTGGTCCACACCGGCTTCAATAACCTTATAATGGCGTTCGGCTATAGTCATGGTCTCAACACCCCAACTTTTACCTTCAAATAAATCTACAGCGCTCACATCGCCGGTAATCAGCCAGTCGGTGCAAACTACGCCGTCAAAGCCATATTTCCCTCTCAACAAATCGGTAATTAAGTATTTGTTAAATCCATTGCCTACAGGCTCACCCTCGCCAGTTGAAATCGTATAATAGGGCATCACGGCGGAAGCCATTTTAGTTGGCCCCTCTAAGTTAAATGCACCTTCTGTAAATGGTTGTAAATGCTCTTTTAAGTTTTTACCCGGATATACGGCATACGCACCATAGCCAAAATGACCGTCTCTGCCTCCTTCTTCAGGACCCCCACCGGGCCAGTGTTTTATCATAGCATTCACACTTTGATATCCCCAACCTGCTCCATTATCAGAAGATTGAAATCCATCAACATAAGCTCTGGCCATATTGGTGGTCAAATCCGGGTCTTCACCCATGGTGCCATCAAAACGGCCCCAACGAGGCTCTGTACCTAAATCTATTTGAGGTGACAAAGAAGTAGCAATACCCAGAGCCCGATATTCTTTTGAACCAATTTCTCCAAATTGATGCATAAGAGCAGGATCAAAAGAAGCTGCGATCCCTAAAGTACCTGGCCACATTGATATGTCACCGCCCGCACCCGCATTGAACTCCGCGTAGGAATCAATGCCATGTCGGGGATCTGAACTTGAATTGATGGGGATTCCTAATCCAATTTTTTCTACCATGGACTGGGCGTTGTTGTTCCATTTAGCAGCAATCGCAGGAGATTCCACGCTTGTGATGAGCACATGTCGTAGATGGTCCGTTTCCAGAAATTTTAGTTGTGCATCAGAAAGGTCACTTGGTGCCGCACCGCTTTCGGCAAATGGTTTACCGCCAAAGGTTACAGGTCCGAAAAATCTGTTTCCCCCAGCAGGGATTGACTGGTGGCCACTGTATAGCATCAACCCGGCAATTTGTTCCAAAGACATTTTCCCCGCCAGGTCCAGAGCACGTTCATTCGCAGAAAGACGCCAATCTTCGTAACTATCCAGTTTTCCGTCTTTATTCAGATCCTTAAAAGCATAGCGATCAACATTTAATAGTTTCACGCCAGAATTTGGGCTATAACCCAATGTTTTTTCGCCTTCATTTTTTACCAGCGTAAAATCACCTTTGTCTTCCTCCGTAAATTTCGGGCTACAAGCTATAGACAGTAATACTGTGGCATAACAAAATGTAATAACTGATTTTTTTTGTATATCCATTTTTTTATTAATTAAGTACTTTTTATTTGTTGCTTACTAAGTCGAACAAATCCTTGTCCAATTGAGGTTTTACTTCGGAAGTGTTATCTAAATGCATGGTAGCGGTATTTGAACTATTATATGCTGGCCATGTGGGTAATCCGGAATGGTTAGGATCCCCATTTTTAGCAAAATTGATCCAGGCGTCACTGACCTTATCCGCTAATGCATGTGCCGCTTGTCCGCCGCCAGTCATATTTTTTCCCCTCTCAATATTGTCAAAGACAAAGGGTAATTCCATACAGTGAAGGGACTTATATTTTCCATCAAATACAGGAGACTGCCAGGTGAACAGATACATATAAACCGGTGCCCCGTTCTTAATGCTCGATTTCAAATTAGCCTGGTCAACAGCCCCTGGACGGAACATCATATCTACGTCAATTAAATCTTTTGGATCAGTGTCGTTTGGGTAAGCTTTTTTGACAGCCTGCAAATAGGCATCTGCCTTATCTTTGTATTGTTCCTTTATATGTTCCATTATTTGCTGTTCAGAAGCTTTGGCAAAACGCATATTTGCAAAGGGTGAAAATTCGTTTTTCGTAGTTCCAACTAATAAGGGTATTTCTTTAGAAAGATCAAAAGCTTCTTTAGAATACAACTGATAGGGCAGGTCTTCCCCATCCCTGCTAGGCCCCCAATTAAGCCCAAAGCCGATTACAGGCTTACCATCAGCCTTCATTTTTTCTGCGATCGTCTTTAGCGCCTTGGTGCCCGCAGCACTTAAAATTTCAAAAGGAATTTTCTGTAAGCTATCCACCTGATTTTCATTTAATCCAAGATTAGAAAGTACCTCAGTTGTTATGGCCTGTGTTTCGTTTTTTTCCAGCATGGCAGTTCGGAAGGACCCACTTTGATTAATGGACTTATGGAAAAGGCCCTTGGCTTGAGGCATGGCCATAAGCGTATTTACTTTGGCCCCACCGCCAGATTGTCCATAGATAGTTACATTACCTGCGTCACCCCCAAAATTTTCGATATTGGTCTTTACCCATTCGAGTGCGGCTACTATGTCTATAATGCTGTTATTGGCAGAATGCTTGTATTTATCTCCGAAGGCAGATAGATCCAAAAAGCCTAGAATATTCAGACGGTGATTAATAGAAACAACTACCACGTCTCCTTTTTTACTCAGGCTTTCGCCATCAGTTGAAGGCAATTCCTGACTGGAACCAGCCGTGAAACCGCCACCGTGGATCCAAAAAAGAACCGGCCTTTTTTTACCATCGTCAATACTTGGAGTCCAAATATTAATTCTCAGGCAGTCTTCGTTAGTAAACCCCCAGTCATGGTCAAAAACAAACTCAGGTTCATCCATAACCTGTGTTGTGGGTGTCATGAGGGGTGCCACAGGCCCATACATCGTTGAACTTCTAACACCTTCCCAGGAATCGGCTTTAGTCGGAGCCATAAAACGTTCTGCTTTAGCATAGGGGATTCCTTTGTAGACATAGGTGCCATCATTTATATACCCTCGTACTTTTCCTGATTCCGTATTAGTAACGGCGATGTTCTCACCGGTAATGACTTCCTGTCCGAAATTTTGGTAAACTGTTAACAGCAGGCCAAAAAAGCATATTTTAAAAATTGATGTATTCATTGGTCAAGGTTTTATGTTTAATTAAATATATATGTTCAAGTTCAAATAGTCATTTTTAAATTTTCCCAGAGGGTCTAATTGCCTCGCTAATGCAATAAATTCAGGAAGTTTATTATATCGTGAAGCCAAAAGAGAAGGGTCTGTAGAAAAAAGTTTTCCCCAATGTGGACGGTATAAAAATGGTTCCAGTTCTGTTTCGATCATGGTAATCAATTCTCCAACTTTTTTAGGGTTTTGTTTCCAGGTAAAGTGTATGGCCACGCTATCCTGGTGATAACTTGGACTCATCCATAGATTATCGGCGGCAATGGTCCTTATTTCCGTTATCATCAATTGGGGTTGTATCTGCTTCCTCCTTTTTTCCAGGGCCAAAATAGCTTCCAAAGCTCGCTCTCTGGGAACAAAAAATTCCGATTGTAATTCTTTACCACTACTTGGGGTAAAACCCATTTTAAAATGCGGCAATCTGTCATACCAAGGGCCCGGAACCCCCATTTGCTCTGTACAATTTTCGGCAGAAAGTTCGGTTATTGGATGTAAATTACGAACTGCTGCTTTCGCACCATAGTAATCCGTTCCTAATTCTTCGATTTGATCATCAACCTTTCTTTTTACCCATACTTGGCTCACCAATTCGTTTTGCCAATCGGTAAAAAGACTCACACTATAGCCTCCTGAAAGTATCGCGTCAAAGTTGTTCTTTAAGGATTCAAGAGGAAGACTTTGGAATACATCTTGTCGCACATCAAAGGTCTTTTCAATATCCAGGGTCACTTTAGTAATGATGCCCAGAGCACCCAGATTGACTACAACGGCATTTAACATGTCTTCATCTGCGTCCCGGTTTAAATTTATAATATCTCCATTTCCGGTCACCAATTCCACAGCAGCAACAGCGCTTGCGAGGTTGCCATTCGTCACCCCCGAACCATGCGTTGCAGTTGCACAGGCCCCTGCAACCGAAATGTGTGGTAAGGATGCTAGGTTATGCACAGCATATCCTTTTTCATGAAGTTCAGGTGCAAAGTCGCCATATTTTGTTCCTGCACCAACGGTTACCGTCATTGCCTCCTCATCGATACCTATTACTCCCTTTAGTTTCTTGGTAGAAATCTGATTCAATGGACTATCGGCAATATTGTTAAAGCAATGGCAAGAACCTAAGGCTTTCTGTGCCTCAAGTTTTTTGATAAGAGACTGCACTTCTTCCACAGTTTTAGGCTCATGAAGGTTTTTAGCCTTGTAAATATAATTACCGGCCCAATTTTTACGTAGTACTGTGGGTTCAACCTCTGGAACAACTTTTTTCTCGTTCATTTTACAAGATACCAAAGGGGTCAGCGCGGTAGCTGTGGCGAAAGTTGCTGTTGTTTTTATAAATTCCTTCCTTTTCATGTGAATCTCCTATTTAAAACCAATTTTCTTAAGGCCTTCATGGCTTATCTTAATGGCTTCAAGTGGTTTTAGACCATCGAAGGTCATATCCTGTTCCACCATGTAGTATTTCATGCCAGATAGCCTTTTTTTCTTAAGGATACGGGCAAAATCAATTTTTCCCTTACCCACCGGTGCAAACCTGCCCTGCTCATCCATGTCCTTTACATGCCAGATCTTGAAGCGCCTGGGATATTTCTCAAAATAGGCAACAGGATCGGCACCTGCTTTGGTAACCCAATACAGATCCATTTGAAAGTTTACATATTCGGGGTCTGTATGCTCTAACAAATAGTCAATAGGTACAATACCATCTGCATCTTTTATAAATTCAAAATCATGATTGTGGTATAATAGTTTGAGTCCGGCCTTTTTGCATTTTTTTCCAAGGGTGTTTATGATTTCAGTTAGGTTGGCGACACCTCCGGTCATGCTCATCGTCCTGGTCTCCTGGTCATATTTAAAAAGTCCCATAGGAGGCACCGGAATAACGAAATATTCAAATCCGGCAGCTTTCACATCAGCAATCATATCATCCGCATTCTCCATGGTTACAGATCCTTGATGAGTACTAATTGGGTTTAGCCCAAACTCCTGGAGTAATTTTTTAAAATCTGCAGGGGACATGCCATAGAATTTACCGTCATTGTATCCCGCCGCCTCTATATTTATGTAGCCCGCTTCTGCTACTGCCAGAAGGGTCGCCTTGGCGTTCGTAGTCATGTCATCACGCACAGTATACAGTGCCAGACCTCCTAGTTTTTCTTGTGCATTAATCATAAATGGGCCCGCCAAAACAAACACGGACATTAGGAGTTTTACGATTGTTTTTGTTAGTGATTTTTTCATTGTTGTATTTTAATATGAGTGGTGTTAATACAATATTATATTCATGTTGTTAATTGAAGCTATACAAATAGGGTGCTTTATGGGCCTTGCCCTGAAATAGTTTTTCATGCCGTTGCAGAATGTCCATTGCCAGTATTTTGCGCTGAAAACTAGTTCGCCGCAGTTTTTCTCCTAAAATAGCTTCGTACACCTCCTGCAATTGCTTCATAGTGAATTTAGGAGGCAATAGGTTCATACCCACTAATTTTCTTTCCAGATTATCCCTGAGTACTTGTAGCGCCTTTTCCACGATTTCCTGATGATCCATCATTAAGGGTGGTAGTTTATCAATGGCATACCAGTTAATACTGTCGGAAAGCGCATCGGGTTTTGGTTTTACTTCATCATAATTGATCAAAGCGTAATAAGCCACGGAGAGAAATCGGTCGAACATCCAATAGTTCTCTTTCAAATCAAAATCATTTTCCTTTAAAATCTTTCTCATTGTCTTAGATTCGGAGCGTGAAAGTGAACCAAACGTATGAAACTGTTCCAAATAAATATGGTCCAATCCTGTTCGTTCCCTTAAACCTCTTTTTACTGCATCATCCAAATTTTCAGTTCGCTTTACGAAGCCTCCCGGCAAGGCAAAAAATTTAGTATTATGATATTCCAGAACAAGTATTTTTAATTGCGTCCCATTAAATCCAAAGATGACCGAATCATAGGCCAGATGAGGTATATAATCCTTACTATCAAGTAGTTTATTTTTTTTGTTCTTTGTCAAGAATTAAATTTTATCCAAATAAATGATAAAAATCCAAGAAAAAAAAGTATTATTGTAACAAAATGAGACAATAGTAAAACTTTAACACTTTATCCCATGAAAACAACCGTGATTTTTTCGATTCTATTAATCCTTTTAAGCTCAATTGGCATAGCACAGAATAATAATGCTTTTCCTGTTCGGTCTAAGGTACAAAATGGGATCATTGAAGGTAATTATGATACGCATACAGGTATCCAAACTTATTTTGGAGTTCCCTTTGCTAAACCCCCTGTAGGGGATTTAAGGTGGCAGGCGCCACAGCCTGTGGACAATTGGGAGGGCGTAAAGAAAACTAAGGAATTTGGCCCTCGTCCTATGCAGACGCTGGTATTTGGCGATATGAAGTCGCGGTCCAATGGTGTAAGTGAGGATTGCTTGTATTTGAATATTTGGACTCCTGCTACCCGTAACATTAAGGATCTGCCTGTTTTGGTCTATTTTTTCGGGGGAGGAAATGTTGCGGGTGATGCCTCAGAATATCGTTATGATGGCGAGAGTATGGCGAAAAAAGGAATGGTTGTGATTACAACGAATTATCGATTAAATATTTTTGGATTCTTTGCGCACCCCGAACTGAGTGCTGAAGCCCCCTACGGAGCCTCTGGAAACTACGGATTACTGGATCAAAATGCGGCCTTGCAATGGGTGCACCAGAACATTGCTGCCTTCGGGGGTAATTCCAATAAAATTACTATTGCCGGAGAATCGGCCGGTTCAATAGGAGTCAGCCAACAAATGGCATCGCCGCTTTCCAAAGGCTTAATTGCCGGCGCCATCGGGGAAAGTGGAGCAGGAATAAACCCCACCATGGCTTCGGTATCATTGGAAGAAGCAGAAAATATGGGGATTGAATTTGCCAAAAATGCGGGATACCCAAGCCTGGCGAAATTAAGAAAACTAAGCACAAGGGAGGTGTATGAAATATACAACGAATCAAAAAGGTTCGGTTTTCCGGCGGTAATAGATGGCTATTTCTTGCCAAAATCCCTGCCCGAGATATTTGAAAGCAAGCAACAGGCTATGGTACCCTTATTATTAGGATGGAATTCTGCTGAAATCCCCGGAATGGCTTTTATGCAGGGACAACCTTACACTGAAGAAAATTATTTAACAAAAGTGAAGGAGGCATATCCGAAAACGTATGACGAGGTTTTAAAACTTTATCCTCATGGTTCGGAGCAGCAAATAGAAAGATCTGCTACAGACCTGGCGTCGGACCGCTTCATTGCTTATAGTACCTGGAAATGGTTCGATCTGCACAGGAAGAATAGTGATCAACCGGTTTACCGCTATTTGTATAGCAAATTGCGGCCCCCTTTAAGGGATAAGACCCTTGCTTCAGGCTTAGCAGGGGGTACGGTAAAAAAAGATTCCGAGGCTCCAAAAATACCGGAACCTATTGGGGCCCCACATGCCTGTGAGATTGAATATTGCATGGGGAACTTACCTCTGGTGGGTGACTATGCCTGGACGGAAGATGATTTTATGGTTTCGGAAACCATGCAAAATTATTTTTCCAATTTCATCAAGACTGGTAACCCAAATGGGGAAAACCTGGCAAATTGGCCATCCGCTGCAGCTAATGATACCTCACCATCTGTAATGATCCTCAATATGGAAAGTGAGGCGAAAAAGGTCACTAACGATGCCCGTTACGAATTTTTGGATAAAGCTTATGGAAATTGAGATTGTAGATTTGAAATCAAACGATAAAAAACAAAAAACCTGCTATCTGGCAGGTTTTTTTGGATTGCATTAATGACTTTGTTGCGTTCTCTTTCAATAGGATTCAGCGATAAAAGTACGTCTCTTACTTTAGGTTTTTATTAAAAAAATCAATTGTTCTTTTCCAGGCCAATTCGGCGGCCGCCTTGTCATAGCGCGCCGTAGTCGTATTGTGGAAACCGTGATTTACATCAGGATAGGTATAGGCCAAATATTCCTTGTTATCTGCTTTTAAAGCCTCTTCATAAGCCGGCCAGCCCGCATTAACTCTTGTGTCCAATCCGGCGTATTGCAACATTAAAGGGGCATTTATTTTATCGATATCTTCTTTGGGTTGTCCACCGTAAAAAGGCACGGCTGCTGAAAGACCTGGAACTTTAACGGCCATCATATTTGATATCCATCCGCCAAAGCAAAACCCTACTACGCCAATTTTACCACTGCATTGGTCGTGGGCTTTTAAATAGTCATAAGCGGCAATAAAATCTTCAAGCATTTCATTACGGTCACGCTCTCTTTGCATTTCCCTGCCTTTATCGTCATTTCCAGGATATCCACCAAGAGGGGTCAGTGCATCTGGTGCCAGAGTAATAAATCCTTCCAAAGCTGCCATTCTTGCCGTGTCTTCAATATACGGATTGAGCCCTCTGTTTTCGTGTACTACTACAATGCCTGGCAATTTTCCTTTAGCATCCTTGGGCTTGGAGAGAAGTCCCTTAATGGTTCCACCACCTTTGGAAGATTCATAATTAATATAATCCGAATCCAACCTGGGATCATTGGCTGGCACCAGCATAGTATCTTTGTAATTGGGCATCATAAAGCTCATAAGGGAAGAAATAGTGATACCACCCACGGCATAGAGAGATAGTCTTTCAATAAATTCGCGTCTTTGTAATTTGTTATGTGCATAATCATCATACAGGTCAAAGACTTCCTGTTTAATGTCTTCTTTTTTAAGTTTTTTCATAATAGTGTTTTTATTTACTGCAATAAACTTTTCATAAAACCTTCTTTAAAAGCACGTCCGATAGGGACCTTAATACTCCCGTTCAAATAGACCTGGTTTCCAATTATTTTTTCAATTTTTGAGGTGTTTATGATAAAGGACTTATGCGTTCTGAAAAAGTGTTTTTGATTTAAATTTTCTTCCCAAAAACGAAGGGGTTCTGAAGATAAGTATTTTTTCTTGGAGGTTATGATTTCCGTATAATCCGCATCAGATTTAATATAAATAATATCCTTGACTGCGATTTTTATATGTTCATATCCCGACTTGATAAAAATTTCTTTGCGATTTTCCTGATTAGGCGAAAGTGGTTCTTCCGTTTGATTTACAATACTCTTTGCAGGTACTTTGGAGACTGCTTTTACAAAGCGCTGGAACGAAAAAGGTTTTAATAAATAATCAACCACATTTAATTCATAACTCTCCAGGGCATAATCCGAAAAGGCGGTTGTTAATATGACGTAAGGTGGATTTGGCATTGTTTTCAAAAAATCAATCCCTGAAATCTTTGGTAAATGAATATCCAGGAACATAAGATCCACAGATTCCGTTTTTAAAAATTCCATGGCTTGAATGGCATCTGAAAAAACCCCTTTAAGATGCAACGTGCCTATATCCTCAATAAATTTTTTAAGGATACGTTGGGCCGGCGGCTGGTCTTCAATAATTATGCAATTCATTTCAAACTTATTTTCTGCAACTCCATCTTCAAATCAACTTCAAATTGATCCGAGGATTCTTTAATTTTTAATTCGTGCGCCTTGGGATATAACAATAGCAATCGTTTTTTTACATTTTCCAAACCAATGCCTTTGGTCAGATTTTCGGTAGTGCTTACAGGCTGAAAATTGTTCTTGCAATTAAAGAATAAGGTGTTTCCTTCCATTTTAATCTCAATATCTATGTTGATATTACTGGACTGACCTGATTGACTGTGTTTAAAGGCATTTTCGATAAAGACAAGGAGGATTAAGGGGGCTATTTGATAACCAGGCTCAATATTAGTTGCTTTAAAATTCACATCACCCCGTTCCTCAATCTGCAGCTGATTGAGTTGTGTGAAATTTTCCAATTGTTCAATTTCTTTAGATAAGGGCACAAATCTTTCTTTACACTCATAGAGCATATAACGCAAGACAGAACTTAGCTCCAAAATTATGGTTGGGGTTTTTGGAGAAAATTCTATAGCGTACGAATACAGATTGTTTAAGTTATTGAATAAAAAGTGCGGATTTATCTGAGACTTTAAAAATTGAAGTTCACTTTCCTGAATAGATGTTTTCAATTTTTCCACTTCACGTTGTTTACCTATTGCATCCCATGCAAATTTAAACCCTGATAAGATTGCGATTATTGGAAGGACGTCAAATATGGCGAAGTATATTCCGGGAACTATAGATGCTCTTCGAGTACCCGGATAAAATACGACCTCTAATAATTCTTCTATCACAATTACGAGTAAAAGAACCAAAATGACCATCCCAAAAAAACGCCAATATTCCTTTTTATATAAAAATTTAGGCATCAAAAAGTAGGTGATAAAAACTGATGCACAAGCATATACTAAAAAGAAAACCACCTGAGCTAAGGTAATACCCGGATCATTCCTGTCAAAGGAATAGAAAAGGAGTACCAATAGATATAAGACAAATTGAAAAAAAAGTTCTTGCCAACCTATATGTGAAGTTATCTTATTCATAATCACACTAATTTTACAAATCTACACTAATAGATATATTTCCAAAAATGGTCATATGTGAACGGCAGAAATATACCTGTTAACGACAATTGTTCTACTTTAAGATTAGAGCTGATACGAAATTATAAAGACATGTCGTTGAGCTGGTAAGTTCTGTCGTTTAGAAATACAACTTTCTGTTTTAGACAGGAAGCATTATATTGTAGTAACACTTAACTTTCGATTATGAGAAGAATTACATTACCTATCTTTTGGCCGGTTTTCACTTTCTTAATCACATTGATTTTTCCATCGAATTGTACTTTGGCACAACACACTACCAATAATCCAGAGCTGGACAAGAAAGTGGAAACATTTCTAAAAAGTAAAAGAAATCAATGGCGTGATCTAAATGTTCCGGCATCAGACGGAGAAATGCTTTATGATATTATTTTGGAAAATGGTTATACTAAAGGTCTGGAAATTGGTACTTCTACCGGTCATTCCTCCATATGGATTGCATGGGCTTTTAGCAAAACGGGTGGGAAGTTAATTACTGTTGAAATCGACGAGGACAGGCATAAAGAAGCCCTGTCCAATTTTAAAGAGGCTGGGTTGTCTAAATATATTGATGCCAGACTTGCTAATGCCCATGAACTAGTTAAAGAACTACCCGGTCCTTTTGATTTTGTGTTTAGTGATGCCGACAAGGGATGGTATACGAACTATTTCAAGGAGGTTGATCCAAAATTGGAATCAGGGGGATGTTTCACCGCACATAATATTAGTCCACCGGGCACAAGAGGCATGTCTGGAACTACAGAGTTTCTGGAGTATGTGTTAGCTCTCAGTAACTACGGGACTTCGGTTGACAATTCTGGCGGGGGACTTTCCATAAGTTATAAAAAATGAAAAAGGCAAAAATCAATTTTTAATGTACAGCAAAAAAACATCACTGAAAACTAACTAAAAATAAATAAAATGAAAAAAATTGTATTATTTCTGGTATTGGTATTTCCAACACTTGCTGTTTTAGGACAGGATGTTTGGATTTTAGATCCTGGGCATTCAAGGATCAGATTTACTGTAACACATCATATGATTTCGGAAGTTGATGGTTTTTTTAGGGAGTTTGAGGCCACAATGACAACTACAAAAGATGATTTTTCTGATGCGGTTTTTGAGTTTACTGCAAAAACGGCAAGTATCAATACCGAAAATGAACCGAGGGACAAACATCTTAAAAGCCCTGATATTTTTGATGTAGAAAAACATCCCGTTTTGAATTTTAAAAGTACTTCTTTCAATCAAATAGCAGGGGAACATTACAAAGTTGCTGGAGATATCACCATCAAAGGAAATACACTTCCAATTACATTGGAGGTATGGCTTGTTGGACCTGTGGAGAATGAACGTGCTAAACGACATGAACTTGGTTTTAAAGCGAGTGGTAGTATAATGAGACAGGCTTTTGGAGTGGGTGAAAATCTTTCCACTTTGTCTGTTAGTGATGAAGTTGGTTTGAGAATAACCGGTGAATTCAACAAGAGCTATTAATTTATTTTGCTCGTATCTGGCTTTACTAATTTTTCATTCATTCTTGCATCGCGCTTATATTTTCTTCTTAGCAATCTATCCTCCTTTACCATTATTCTATATTCACTGAGTAATTCCCTTTCTTTGAAATATTTTTTTTCAGATAAATGAAGTTTGTATTTGATTTTATCCTTTTTTCCACTTTTAGCTTCTATATAAATCTTTTTACCAGATTCAACATATCCAGTTTTATTGGGAATATTGGCAAGGTCTCTGCTTTTAAAATTAGATAAGGGTATTGCTGTCCATAGGTTGGTTGGAACCTCCCCATAACCCAAATGCCCGTCCATAAAAAAATCAAATGCAGTGGATTGTATTTGCATAAGGGGGATTTCAACCGTATTGTTGGCAACATAAAGGATATTTTCAATTGGCCCAAACCGAATGTCTTCTAATCGTTTTTTCTTGAAAACTATATTTCCAACCTTAATAATAGGATCAAAACCTTTTAGTTGCATTTCCTGGAGATCAAACCCTATGGTTCCTTTTAACGAATTGGATATTATGCCTGTACTATCTATTAAATCTCCTTCTATTCGAGTATTAACACTAACTTTTCCATCTATTTTATCCGCTTCCTTAATTGAGGGGATATCAAAATAATCAAAGGAAATCAATAGCTTTTCCAAATCGAGATTATCGGTTGTAACGCCAATTGAAAATTCAGTTTTATACGGATCAGTTATGTTTAAATGTGCATCAAGAGTTACCTTACCTTTATAAAAATCAAAAGCGGTATTCTCCAGATAAAGCTGATTTTCATTTTCAAAATAAAAACCGGTATTGAAATTGTTTATGATGAGTTTATTAAATATGAATTCATCGATATTTATGGATAGTTCTGGCTGGTACTTATTGTAAAAATCTT
>CBDTVT010000039.1:0-21324 GCA_965364275.1 uncultured Eudoraea sp.
TTTGAATCTTTAGGTGCAGACTTATAATTCTTAATCCATTCGGTATTTATATTCACATCAATTTCCAAATCTTTAAGGTATTCAGGGCCTAATTTATTTTTGATCACTGTTAGTAATGGATCCGTTTTTTGGGCCATTGCAAAACTAAATGCCATATAGCCAATAGAATTATAAACATCCCTGAGGCTAAAAGACTCCTTGTCAATTCCCGTCAGATAAAACTCAACCGGAGTGGGTCCATTTTCTATAAATTGGTTTATCCCATCTAAATACGCCTCGGTAAGCCGTATTGTCTTGTTCGTACCTTCCAGCTGTTCTACAGTTTTAGCAGAAGCCTCATCAATACCCAGGGAAAGAAAAAATTTATCTGTTGATAGTAATTTAGAACCAAAAACCTCTGATAACCCACCTCTGGCCACTCTTCTCAACAATTCCATTTGCCAAAGTCTGTCCTGGGCATGCACGTAGCCAAGTGTTCTAATTGCATCCTCTTCATTTTCACCATAAATGTGAGGAATACCATAGGAATCATAGTAGACAGATACCTCATCAGACAGATTTAATAATTGTCTTTCACCTTCATAGTCGGGTTTCAGGGTTTGTATGAAGATGAAAGCGGCAAGAGACAAAAGTCCAAGTAACGCCAGTAGTATCAGGAGGATTTTTTTAATTTTCTTCAAGAGTAAGTCTTTGATGTCTAAAGATAAAAAAATAGGGAACCACTTGAATTACTAGAATCTTTTTTTTTGATCCATCTTTTATAAATAAGACGCAAAGATCATAAAAAAACCCAATAGAAAATTCAGTTTCATAAGAAGGTGCTGATAATATAATCGTATTATGGTAATGTGATGGTCAGTTCACCCTTATTGAGCTCATCAAAGTTTTTTAGACCTTCTTTCAACCAACTTTCATAGGTTTCACTATCGGCATTTTGAATTGAAGAATTTAAGACCTCCAGATCCGGGGAAAGCAATACGTAATAGGGCTGTGATGCTGCACCAAAGTTTAGGGTTTGAAAAGTACCCCATTTTTCCCCCACGGTTTCAATATTTTTTACCCTTCCAGAATCGAATTTATAATCAAATTTTTCATGCTCCGGCAATGATTTTCTGTCGTCTATATATAAGGAAATCAGCACGTAATCTTCCTTAAGCATTTGATAAATATCGGGTTCGCTCCAGACATTTTCTTCCATTTTTCTGCAGTTCACACAGGCCCATCCCGTAAAATCGAGTAATACAGGCTTCTTTTCTTTTTTAGCATATGCTATCCCTTCTTCAAAATCTTTAAAGCAGTTAAGTCCAAGAGGGCAATTACTTTCTTTATCCAAAACAGAATAAAAATCCGGAGGTGGAAATCCACTTAATAATTTAAGGTTGGTAATATTAAAAGCACCTAATATCAAATAAACAGTAAACGCAGCAGTTAAAATGCCTACTCCAATTCTGGTTTTAGATAACTTTTGTTTTGGCCCTTCATGTTTAAATCTGAATATTCCAAATAAGTATAAAACCAATAAAACAAAAAGCAGTATCCATATCCCCAGGAAAATTTCTCTCTTTAGGAGCCCCCAATTGCCAACAAGGTCTGCATTAGATAAAAATTTAAAGGCCAGGGCTAATTCAAGAAATCCAAGAAATACCTTTACGGTATCCATCCATCCACCAGACTTGGGCAGAGAATTTAGCCAGGCAGGAAATAACGCAAATAATGCAAAAGGTAAGGCAAGGGCAACACCAAATCCCAACATTCCTGCTGAAAGATTATTGGCGACATCGCCTTCAGCCAGGGTAGTACTTCCTAAAAGACCTCCTAAAATTGGCCCGGTACAGGAAAAAGATACAATGGCCAGTGTTAATGCCATAAAAAATATTCCTAACCCTCCTCCTACCTTAGAAGAGGCGTTATCCATTTTTGTGGACCAGGAACTGGGTAATGTTAATTCATAATAACCGAAAAAAGAGAATGCAAAAATTACAAACACTACAAAAAAGGCAATGTTAAGCCAGATATTGGTAGCTATTGTATTTAGAATTTGCGGATCTACCGAATCAAATAAATGAAAGGGCAGGCTAAGTAAAAAATAGATTAAGACAATATAAAAACCGTATAAAGAAGCCTCAAAAATTCCTGTGGATTTGTTTTTGGTATGTTTCGTAAAATAGGAAACAGTTAATGGGATCATTGGAAATACACATGGCGTCAATAAGGCAATTAGGCCACCTAAAAACCCCAGGCCAAATACCACCCACAAAGCGGATCCCTTTTTCAGGTTGGTATCATCCTTTGCTTTAAGTCTTTCTTTATTTTTTAAGTTGAGTTTTAAAGCAGAACTAAGGTCCCGGTCTTTGTCATCAAGAATTTCTTCTGCCACAACTACAGTTCCTCCGCTCAGAGATATCCTAAAAGTATGCTCTTTTGGAATACATACTTCCTTACACACCTGATAGAAAAGCTCTACATCTATTTGGGAGAGTGCAGTATTGAGTAACTTGATTCTTTGTTTAAAGACTGCATCATTTATAAAAAAAGTCTCGTCTACCTCAAAAATATCACTGTATTCGGTTATTGTTTCACTTTCTGTGGCCGTACCTGCCAATTCATAATCTTCACCACTCTTGAGAAAAGTAAATTCACTGGGTAAAGAACCATTCTCATCTGTAAACTGAGAAAAGATATGCCAGCCATCAGCTATATCTGCTTTGAAAATAAGTTCATACTCGTTTTCCGTAAGTTTATTAACTTCATGTGACCAAATTACAGGGTCTTCCTCGTCCTGACCAAAACCAGGATTAAGATTGATAAATAAAACAAGAAATGTTAATATTATTCTCATTCTGTTATGGTAAATTTTATAATATTTTTTGTTTTGGGTGTTACTTTAAAACGATCATCCCCCCTTCTACCCATGACCCATACTATTGCATCACCTGAGCATAAAAGCCATTGTTTTTCCTTGGAGATCAAATCCATTTTTTCATCCTTATAAAACTTTGAGACCTTTTTTCTCCCATTCATTCCAAAAGGGTAAAAGTAATCTCCTTTCTCCCATTTTCTAATACTTAGCTTAAGGTTTAACGTTTCTTTATCAACATATAGTATCCTATTGGAGGTCTCCCCCATTGCTTTTACCTCGTCAATCTGCATATGCAACGGTTCGGTAATAGTTCCTGAAATAGCATCAATAACAAATTTTTCAACTATTGAAGGATAAATCGGCTGTAATAACAGATACTCCCGGTCTTTAATAAGTCGATAAGTACTTGAGCGAACTTCTTTTCCGCTTATAGCACTTAAAAGCCCAACAACATCATCCCATTCTTTAAAACCATATTCGTGAAATAACTCATACATGTATACCTTAATAGGTTCTAATTTTGAAAGAGAATTTATGGAGATTCTTATTATATCATCCTGTTGTTGAAAAAGATCTTGTTTTAATTCAGCCAGGTAGTTCTTTAAAAGCGCTGTACTTCCTTGCAGGTTCGACAGGGTAGCTTCAAAATTACCCAGAAAACCAGGGTGCAATTCCTTTAACTTGGGAATAACTCCGTATCTGATTTTGTTCCTGAGGTATTTGGTTTCGCGATTACTTCGATCCTCTCGCCAAGTTATATTATTGATTTCGGCATATTGCATGATTTGTGCCCTGGAAAATATCAGCATTGGCCGGCTAATAGTTGAAGTTTTGGCAGGAATACCCGTAAGTCCTTTAATGCCGGTACCCCTGGATAAGTTAATTATAAAAGTCTCCAAATTGTCATCTGCCTGATGTGCAGTAACCAGGGTTTTTATTTTATTTATTTCCATTATTTCTTCAAACCAGCGGTACCTCAATTCTCTTGCTGCCATTTGAAGTGAAACTTTATTCATACTTATATAACCAGCTGTATCAAAATCTTTTATATATATTTTTTTTTTATTTTTTCTAGCTAAATCTTCGACAAAAAAAGCATCCATATCACTTTCATAGCCACGTAACTGAAAATTACAATGAGTAATGGAGAAGTCCATTTTATTTAGCGCACAGAGATGCGTTAATACCACACTGTCAACCCCTCCGCTGCAAGCAACTAAAAAGTGGTTTTTAAGGAGCTCCGGATAATTTACCGCAATATGTTCTTTAAACTGATTTAACACCTTACAAAATTAATCAAAGTTGTAACCGCCACCAATCTTTTCACGATAAGTATGAAAGATCCGTTACAAGAGCGGAAATATCCTTAATCCGAAAAGAAGCTGCGGCCTGTAAAGCTTTTAGACTTTAGATAAAAATTCAGTCAGGGCCATTTGATGTCTTTCTGCGAGTGCACTATCAATGATGCCTTTCTCTGATTCAAAATTTTCGTAAAAAGAGGGTAAAGAAAATGTAGCGCTGACATTTGCCCCAAACCTGGGTAATAATTTTTCAATAATTTCGAGGGATCCGAGTCCGCCACGCTTACCGGGGGAGGTTGACAAAAGTAGTACTTCGGTATTTTCCAAAAATTTTCTTTCCAAACGTGACAGCCAATCCAGAACATTTTTAAAATATGCAGAAGGGTTACTGTTGTGTTCATTTACTGAAAGAATCACCCCATTCGCTTTCATAATATCGTCGCGCAATTCTACCAGGGAATTAGAAAAACCCGTTTCACGCTCATTGTCTTCACTAAACAAAGGAAATGGATAATTGGCCATATTTAAAAGTTGTACCTCCTTGTCGCTTATTAAACCTACGGTATATTGGACTAACTTAAAGTTTATCGATGTTGAGGAGTTGCTCCCGGCCAAAGCTAATATTTCTGACATATGTGAGATTTTAAAGTTGACGAAAATACCTCAAATAAGCTTGAATTGCGAGTAATTTAGCTAATTTTGCATTTTTAGACATCTAAACACGCTGTTAAACAAGTATATAGGATAGTTATAAGGTATGAGAAGTAAAACTGCAAGACTATTTTTTATAGATGCCATGAGAGCCTGGGCAATCCTTATGATGCTACAAGGGCATTTTGTGGATGGACTGCTGGAAAATTCTTTCAGGGATCCTGACAGTATAATATTTACTATTTGGAGTTATTTAAGAGGTATAACAGCCCCTGTGTTTTTTACAGTTTCGGGCTTTATTTTTACCTATCTGTTAATTCGTGTACCAGAGAAAGGGTTTAACAATCCAAGAATAAAAAAAGGGATTAAACGTGGTATTCAACTATTGTTCATTGGTTATCTTCTCCGTTTGAATCTATTTGGATTATTGAAGGGCGAATTGTACTCTACTTTCTTCCTGGTTGACGTTCTGCATATAATAGGCTTGTCAATCCTGGGTATTATTGGATTGTATTTGTTCACCAGTAAACAAAAAAATTACGTCTTCCCTGCATTATTGCTTATTATAAGCTGTTTACTTTTTAGTTTTGAGCCAATATATTCCAAATGGACCTTTCAGATAATTCCGGATGCTTTGGCTAATTATTTTACCAGAACAAACGGGTCTGTTTTTACAATAATTCCATGGTTTGGGTATACTGCTATCGGAGGCTTTTTCTCCTATCTGTTTACCTATTATAAAAATTCTCAATCTCTTTATCCTAAAGCTATTTCCATTGCTGCAATTACAGGTATATTACTAATCTTTTATTCATCAGATCTGTTTTTAGCAGTCTCATCAATAACCGGGATAGATTTGTTCGATGCCATTGCCGCAAATAATTACCTTTTTATCAGACTGGGAGATGTACTTATTGTATTTGCTGTATTTATGCTATTGCGTCAGTTTATAACAAGCAGGACTGTATTAAAAATAGGACAGAACACATTATCCATCTATGTTATTCATTTTGTTATTCTGTATGGAAGTTTAACCGGACTTGGATTGTATCAATTCTTCTATCAGTCCTTGCCACCGGTGATATTGATTCCCGCGGCCATCGCTTTTATGTTCGTATGCTCCTATTTGGCCTTGTTTTACACCAGGAATGAAGATCATATCAAACAAGGTATAAGTGCTGCGCTAATAGATCTCAAAAATAAACTGGAGCCATGGGCAGTTTATGCGCAAAGGATATTAAAAATAGGTATTTACCGGATACTTAGAATAATTGGATTGGTAAAGAGTTAAAAAAGACTCCCAAAATTCTAAGTTGTATTAATCCCGGTAAGCCTGAAGCTTCTCAGCAAAACTCAACCCGATCAAATATGTAAAGCTCTGTCATCAGTAGCAGCCAGAGCGGCTTCTTTTACTGCCTCGGCATAGGTAGGATGTGCATGACTCATACGCGAAATATCCTCGGCTGAAGCTCTGAATTCCATAGCGGTGACTGCCTCGGCAATCAGATCTGCACAACGGGCACCTATCATATGTACTCCAAGGACTTCATCTGTTTTCTTATCTGCAAGAATTTTTACAAACCCATCGATGTCCATACTGGCTCTGGATCGTCCTAAAGCACGCATTGGAAATTGACCCGATTTATATTCCACACCGGCTTCTTTTAATTCTTCTTCCGTTTTCCCAACCGATGCCACTTCCGGCCAGGTATATACAACACCGGGAATTAAATTATAATCAATATGCGGCTTTTGACCGGCAATAATCTCAGCAACCATAGTACCTTCTTCCTCGGCTTTATGTGCGAGCATTGCACCTTTAACTACGTCACCAATGGCATATATATTAGGAATATTGGTCTGTAGGTGGTTATTCACTGCTACCCTGCCCATATCATCCAATGCTACGCCTGCGGCTTCGGCATTTAAGCCATCAGTATAAGGCCTTCTACCTACTGATACCAGGCAATAATCGCCTTTTAAAATCACTTCGGCTCCTTTTTTGTCATCGGCTTTAATGATTACCTCATTCTTCTTGCGCTCAACAGACTTAACCTTATGTGAAAGCAGAAATTTTACTTTTTGTTTTTTTAAGACTTTTAAAAGCTCTTTGGAAAGTGCTGCATCCATACCGGGAATAATTCTATCCATATACTCTACAACGGTAACTTCAGAGCCCAATCGCTTATAAACCTGACCTAATTCTAACCCAATCACCCCACCGCCAATAATGATCATGTGTGCAGGGATTTCCTTTAATTTTAAAGCTTCTGTAGAAGTGATAACACGTTCCTTGTCTAGCTTTATAAACGGAAGTGTAGAAGGTTTAGAGCCTGTTGCAATGATTATATTTTTGGCTTCCAGTGTCTGTGGTTTTCCTTTTGTTGGTTCTATTGTGATATGGGTAGCGTCCTTAAAACTTCCTATGCCCTCATAAACATCAATCTTATTTTTATCCATCAAAAACTGAATCCCCTTGGTTGTTTGATCTACTACGGCTTGTTTGCGCGCAATCATCTTTTCAAGGTTTATCTTAATATCACCCGGGATTTCTATGCCGTGAGCTTCAAAATGTTTTACCGCATCTTCATAATGATGGCTGGAGTCTAATAGCGCTTTGGAAGGAATACAACCCACATTAAGACAGGTTCCTCCCAAAGTTGAATATTTCTCGATTATGGCAGTTTTCATACCTAATTGTGCGCATCTGATGGCAGCAACATACCCACCTGGTCCAGAGCCTATAATGGCCACATCATATTGATTCATAGTCTTCTTTTTTAAAGTAAAAGATTCGTTTTATAAAGGGATATTCAGAAAATCAGAACACAAAAGTACAAATGTTTTTGTTTAGGACATAAGAGAATCAGAGCTTAAGAAAACCCAAACTACCAGTTTAATTAAAAGTGTATGGCAGTGCTGTATTTTACCTCATTAATAACAAAAGAACTCTGGGTGCTTCCTATATTTTTTATAGCTGTCAGCTTGGTCACCATAAACTCTCTGTAAGTCTCCATATCACTTACGTTAACCTTAAGGATATAATCATAATCCCCGCTAATATGATGGCATTCCGAAACTTCTTCCAACTGAACTACTTCTCGTTCAAACTGAAGCACATAATCTTTTATATGCTGGATCAGTTTAACATGACAGAGAACCATAAAAGCCTTGTTTACCTTATTCCTATCAACCAAAGCAACATACTTGGTAATTACACCAGTTTTTTCCAACCGTTTTATCCGCTCATATACCGCGGTGGTCGAAAGTCCAAGTCGGTTTGCATATTCCTTGGTGGTCCATTTACTATCCTCTTGTAGGAGTGCCAATAATTCCCTGTCTTTTGCGTCTATTTTAATCATGATTAATTTACATTAAAAACTACCTAATTCGTATAATTATAAATATATAATCTATTTAATGGTATAAATATAGTTTTATTTTCTATTATATTCAATTATAATTGTTTTTCAATCTATGTTTCAATAATTTTATACTATAAAACTTATGCTGTTATGAAACATAAAGCGACAGACAAAATTCAGGAATTACACAATTTTGGTGAATTCGGGGGTGTAAATCCGTCTATATCCGATTCATCTACCTATACCTTCCTTTCCGCCAAAACAATGTTCGATACTTTTGAAGGGAATACAGAAGGCTGTTATTTATATAGCCGTCACTCCTCCCCTTCCAATCTATATTTGGGAGAAGCTCTTGCAGCTCTCGAAGGGACAGAAACGGCAAATGTCACCGCAAGTGGAATGGGCGCAATTACCGCCGTTATCCTGCAATTATGCAATTCGGCAGACCATATTGTAAGTAGCCGGACAATTTATGGAGGCACCTATGCTTTTATGAAAAATTTTCTAAGAAAATTCAATATCAATACTTCATTTGTAGACATTACAAAAATTGATATTGTAGAAAAGGCCATTACGGCTGACACAAAAATGATATTCTGTGAATCTATAAGCAACCCTTTATTGGAAGTAGCTGATATAAAAGCGCTATCCAGATTGGCCAAAAAGTATAATATTCCTCTGGTTGTGGACAATACTTTTTCACCTTTATCCATTGCTCCGGGAAAATTAGGGGCAGAAATAGTGATCCATAGCCTTACTAAATTTATAAATGGAACCAGTGATAGTGTTGCAGGGGCAGTATGCGGGACAAAGGAGTTTTGTCTCAGCCTTAAGGATGTGCATGATGGAGCCGGGATGCTTCTCGGCAGTACTCTTGATAGCCTCCGGGCATCTTTTATTCTAAAAAATATGAGAACGCTGCATATAAGAATGAAAAAACACAGCGAAAATGCACTATACCTGGCTAAAAAGTTTGAGAAAGATGGCCTTAGGGTAGTGTATCCGGGTCTTAAATCTCATCCCGGGTACCATACGATGAAAAAGCAGATTGTTTCTGAATATGGGTATGGGGGGATTATGACATTAGACGTGGGTAGCCTAGAAAATGCAAATAAGCTGATGGAATTGATGCAGAAAAAAAATCTTGGTTATCTGGCCGTTAGTCTAGGGTTCTATAAAACACTGTTTAGTGCACCCGGCACATCCACTTCATCGGAAATTTCTTTAGAAGAACAAAAAACTATGGGCTTATCGGATGGTCTCATTCGCTTTTCTATTGGCTTGGATAACGATATTAAGAGAACGTATAAATTAATGAAAGAATGTATGCAAAGTCTGCACATCCTGGACCATAAAGTCGCATCTCCTGTTGCATAGATGATTTAAGCGTTTGCAGAACAGCGGCCAAAGTTGTAATATTACGAATCAACTAACCAAACCTTATGGCCGATAAAAAATCCAATAAATACAGACAGCAGGAGCATATTGTTGAAAACCGGGAACTAAATATTTGGGAGGCATTAATCCCTGTTTTTGCTCTTGTGGGAATGCTGGCCTACAATGTCTATGTTTTTGGAGACGATGCTATCGGTGGTTCTAATCAGTTTATTTTGTTAATGGGTGGTGCCGTTGCTGCTATTGTTGGTTTTTTTAATAAAGCTACCTATAAACAGATGTTGGCTGAAGTGGCCGAAAATGTTAAGTCCACTACTGGTGCGTTATTAATACTTTTAATGGTAGGAGCTCTCGCAGGAACCTGGATGATAAGCGGGATTATCCCGGCAATGATCTATTATGGCCTTCAAATTCTTAACCCTACGATATTCCTGGCCGCAAGTTTAATTATTTGTGCCATAATTTCCATTGCGACAGGCAGTAGCTGGACGACATCGGCTACTGTTGGTATAGCCCTTATAGGAATTGGAGATGCCTTGGGAATTCCTATGGGTATGACAGCAGGTGCAGCGCTTTCGGGTGCTTATTTTGGTGATAAGATGTCTCCCTTAAGTGATACTACAAACCTTGCCCCTGCCATGGCTGGTGGAGAATTATTTAGTCACATCAGATATATGACCTATACCACCATTCCTACTATTTCCATAACTCTTTTGATTTTCATAATAATTGGCTTCAATTTGGAAACGACCGGAATAGCCGATACCAAATCTATTCTTAATTCTATTGATTCTACCTTCACCATAAATGGCTGGTTGTTTTTGGTTCCATTAGCCGTGATTTTTATGATTGTAAAAAAAGCTCCTCCACTTGTCGCCCTGCTTATAGGCACTTTACTTGGTGGTGTTTTTGCTTTGTGGTTCCAACCCGATATCGTTGCTGGAATTACTGGAGCTAAAGAATTGAATTTTGAATCTGGCTATAAAGGAATATTGAATGCGATTACAATTAAAACCTCAATAGCTACAGATAACCCCGCACTTAACGATTTATTTACTGCAAAAGGTATGTCTGGGATGTTAGGTACCATATGGCTTATTGTATGTGCCATGGTATTTGGAGGTATTATGGATGGAATAGGCGCGTTATCAAGGATTACTAAGTCCTTGCTCGGGATGGCCAAGACAACATTTGGGCTTTTTGCAAGTACAGTTGGAAGTTGTCTTGCACTTAACGTTACGGCATCTGATCAGTACCTTGCCATTGTAGTTCCGGGAAAAATGTTTGCCAAAGCATATGAGGACCGGGGGTTAGCTCCTGAAAATCTGAGCAGGACCCTGGAAGACTCCGGAACTGTGACTTCTGTACTAATCCCCTGGAATACATGTGGAGCATATCATAGCGGAGTATTAGGAGTTAGTGTAGCAGATTATTTCTTCTTTGCTATCTTCAATTGGTTAAGTCCAATCACCACGCTTTTCTTTGCTGCTTTGGGAATAAAAATTAAGCATTTGGCCTCCGCAAAGGCTTCCTGAATAAGTAAACCAAATATTTAACGGAATGATATTTAACTTTTCCATCATTCGCCTATTATTTCAATTATTTATTTTTTAATTTCACACAGAATTTTAAAAATTACAAAATGGCTACAGTTACACTTAAAGGAAACACCATACATACATCCGGAAACTTACCCTCAATTGGTAGTAAAGCACGCGGTTTTACGCTTACAAAGAATGATCTTTCTTCGGCTTCACTATCGGACTATAGTGGTAAGAAAGTTGTGCTTAACATCTTTCCCAGTATAGACACCGGTACTTGTGCACAATCTGTAAGACAATTTAACCAGGAGGCGGCCGAATTGAATAATACAACAGTCTTGTGTATATCTAAGGATTTACCATTTGCCCAGACCAGATTCTGTGGTGCTGAAGGAATTGATAATGTTGTAATGTTATCTGATTTCAAAGATGGTAGTTTTGGTAACGCATATGGAGTGACTTTCACTGATGGCCCACTTCAACCTTTGCTTTCACGATCTGTAGTGGTTATTGGCGAAGATGGAAATGTTCGCTACACCGAACAGGTATCAGAAACTGTAGACGAACCAAATTACAAAGCGGCCCTTGAAGCTTTAATGGATGCCTGAAGAAAATCTGATTGTAGACCGAATCAAGGGTATTGGGTATGCTTTTCGCGGGGCTTGGCTTTTAGTCCGTACGGAGAGTAGTATCCAAATACAAGTTATCATTGCAGGTATAATGACCATAGCCGGATTTTATTTTGAGATATCGCAAACCGAATGGATTCTACAGATATTCGCAATTGCCCTGGTTCTTGGAGTTGAAGGCCTGAATACAGCGATTGAAAAAATGTCAGATTATATACAACCCGAATTTGATGAGAAAATTGGGTTTATCAAAGACATATCCGCAGGAGCTGTTATGCTGGTTTCACTGGCAGCTACCATTGTTGGTTTAATCATCTATGTTCCAAAAATTATTTAGGACGTTTGTAGATAGTCCTTCCTTTGTAAATTTGTATTTTTACCCCAAAGAATAGATTATTCAATGGCAAAGAAGAGAAAAAAATCAAGGCCCGCTTCTTCTAAAAAAGGTTTTTCTTTTAAGTTGTCCAAACAAAATAAAATAATCCTGGGAAGCCTGTTGGTTCTGCTCAGCATTGCCCTCTTTTTTTCATTTACCTCCTTTTACTTCTCATGGCAGGCTGACCAAAGCCTTCTTACCGAATTTACAGATAGAAACGAACAGGCAAATAATTTACTGAATAAATTTGGAGCAAGCGTAAGCCACTTCTTTATGTATAGAGGGTTTGGTGTGGCCTCTTTTATTTTTCCCATTTTGTTATGCATTACGGGCTTGTACATGTTTTTAAACCTTGATAAAAAAGGATTGTTAAGCAAGTGGATTTGGGGACTGGTTTTTGTCATATGGATCTCAATTGCCCTTGGCTTTTTCGCTTATGAACGTCCTTTATTGGGAGGTCTGGTAGGTTTTGAAATGAATGACTTTTTACAGGATTATACTGGTAAAATAGGAGTTTTATTGCTTTTGGTATTTGGACTTACCGTTATTCTTGTTCGTCTGTTTAGGTTCTCTCCTGATGGTATTGCCGACTTTTTTAAGCGGAAGTCTAAATCTCTGGCTACAGAATTTCAAAATGCCAGCGGCAAAGAGATCCTGATGGATGTTAATAAAGAGCTCCCTATCGTCATTGATACTTATACGCATAAGGAGGATATTCCCCCTTTGGCCACTGAAGCAGACAATCCAGATGATAATGAGATTACTTCGAAGATCCCTGCGAAGGAAGATACCATAGAAATGGAAGTTGAGAAAATAACGGAAGAAAAAGAAGAAAAGGATATTCTCTCTGAAAAATTGGTTGCAGATTTTGGTGAATTTGACCCTACTTTGGAGTTGGCCAATTATAAATTTCCACATCTGGACCTGCTCGATCTGCATGGAGCATCTGGAGGTATCACCATAAATCAGGAAGAGCTTGAGGAAAATAAAAACAAGATTGTTGAGACATTAAAAAATTATAAGATTGGCATAGGACAAATAAAGGCTACCATTGGACCGACTGTTACTTTATATGAAATTGTTCCTGTTGCTGGGGTGCGTATTTCCAAAATAAAGAATTTGGAAGACGATATTGCCTTATCTCTGGCAGCTTTGGGTATTCGAATTATAGCCCCAATACCCGGTAAAGGAACCATCGGAATTGAAGTTCCAAATAAAAATCCTTCTGTGGTGTCTATGCGTTCTGTCATAGCGTCCAGCAAATTCCAAAAAGCTGAAATGGAATTGCCTATAGCTTTTGGCAAAACTATTAGTAACGAAACCTTTGTAGTAGATTTAGCAAAAATGCCTCACATGCTAATGGCCGGTGCAACAGGTCAGGGTAAGTCTGTTGGTTTAAATGCGGTTTTGACTTCATTGCTTTATAAGAAGCATCCTGCAGAAGTAAAATTTATCCTTGTTGATCCAAAAAAGGTAGAACTTACCTTGTACAATAAAATTGAAAGGCACTATTTGGCAAAACTACCCGATTCTGAAGAGGCTATAATAACCGATAATACTAAGGTAATTCATACTTTAAACTCTTTGTGCATAGAAATGGACAACCGTTATGAAATGCTTAAGTTGGCCATGGTTAGAAATATCAAAGAATATAACGTAAAGTTCAAGGCCAGAAAGCTTAATCCAAACGACGGCCATAAATTTTTGCCTTATATTGTATTGGTTATTGATGAATTTGCCGATCTAATAATGTCTGCCGGGAAAGAAGTAGAAACCCCGATAGCAAGGTTGGCGCAGCTAGCAAGGGCCATAGGCATCCATTTGGTAATAGCAACGCAAAGACCATCAGTAAATGTTATTACGGGCTTAATTAAGGCGAATTTTCCGGCCAGGCTTGCATTCAGGGTGACTTCAAAAATAGATTCAAGGACTATTTTGGATACCCAGGGAGCTGATCAACTAATTGGAAGGGGCGACATGCTTTTCACCCAGGGTAATGATATTACAAGGCTCCAATGCGCATTTGTTGATACACCGGAAGTGGCAAAGATTACAGAATTCATTGGCTCACAACGCGCCTACCCTGAAGCTCACCTATTACCGGAATATGTAGGTGATGATTCTGGCACAGGTATTGATTATGATATTTCTGACCGGGATGTCTTGTTCAGAGATGCAGCAGAAGTAATAGTTAATGCACAGCAAGGCTCTGCATCTTTAATACAGCGTAAGTTAAAATTAGGGTACAACAGGGCTGGCAGAATAATAGACCAGTTAGAAGCAGCAGGAATTGTCGGGCCCTTTGAAGGAAGCAAGGCAAGACAGGTGCTGGTTTCCGATATTTATGCTTTGGATCAGTTATTAAGTAACGAAATAAAATAAAAAATGAAATATTCTATTCTTATCGTAACATTGGTTTTTACAAGCATTTTTGCTCAGGCCCAATCTTCAGACAAGGCAAAGGCTCTACTGGACGAAGTCTATACCAAAGTTAAAAGTTATGATAATATTGCGGTAAATTTCAAATTTGCATTACACAATTCGGAGGCAGATGTAGATCAGGAGACCCGTGGCGATGTCACACTGGAAGGCGAAAAGTACCTTTTTAATTATTTAGGGTCACAACAATTATATGATGGTGCTAAAGTATATACCATAGTACCGGAAAATGAAGAAGTTACTATAGAAGATAAATCTGAAGACGAAAACACCATAACACCTTCGAAAATGCTGACTTTCTATAAATCAGGTCATAATTATGAATGGGATATATTACAGAATGTTCAGGGGAGAAAAATTCAGTTTGTCAAGCTCATCCCTATTGATACAAATTCTGAAATAACATCTATATTGCTGGGTATTGATGTAGAAACCAAACATATATATAAACTAATTGAAACCGGTGAGAACGGCACAATTACTACGATTACTGTTAATTCTTTTAAAACTGATCAGCAATTATCAAAAACCTTATTTACTTTTGATGAAAACAAGTACAAAGAAGAAGGGTACTACATCATAAGAAACTAGACCATTGCGCATATTAGATAAGTACATTTTAAGCCAATTTCTTTATAATTTTTTCAGTTCGTTCCTGATATTGATGTTTATCTTCATATTCCAGACGATATGGCTATTCATTGATGATTTGGCTGGTAAAGGACTGGATATTATAATCATCGGCAAATTCCTTTTTTACTTATTACCAAACCTAACAGAAAAAGTACTACCTCTTACAGTGCTTCTCTCTTCCATATTAACTTTTGGATCTTTTGCCGAGAATTATGAGTTTGCCGCAATGAAGGCATCCGGGATTTCCCTGCAAAGATCAATGTTGCCACTAGTAATTTTGATGACCATTCTTGGCGGGGTAGCTTTTTTCTTTGCAAATAGCGTAATTCCGGCTTCTGAACAAAAAATCTATAACCTTAGGCGAAATATTGCAACGGTAAAACCTGCGGCGGTGATCGTAGAAGGCGTTTTTAGTGATGTTGAAGGTTTTAATATTAAAGTAGATCAAAAATATGGTGAGAATGATAAATACCTGAAGGATGTAGTCATTCATAAAAAGACAAATCTTGAGAAAAATAATACGGTAATAAAAGCAAAAACAGGCGAACTAAGAAGTAGCCAGGGATCTGATATCATACAATTGGTCCTGTCTGATGGTCATTATTATGAAGAAATTGTGGCAAAAAGTGGTTCAGGCAAGGATAAATCTCCTTTTGCAAGGTCCAATTTTGAGACCTATACCATAAATATTGAAATTCCAGACAACGTTCAGGATCTGGAAGAAGAGCGAAATGTACGAACGGATAAAATGAAAAATGTCTCCAGACTCAACAAGGATATCGATTCTTTACGGGAAAACAATGTAAGAATAGTTGCTGCTTTTTCCAAAAACATTACCAATAGAATGGGCGCATTTCTTCCAGTGACTCAGATTGATACCTCACTAATAGGTACTCTACCTAAAACTGTTTTGGATAGTATTTTAAAAAACAAACAAAAGAAAATACTACCTGTTCAAGTTCAGGAAAAGTATACGGCCCAGATAGAGAATGTATTGGATCTTTACAGGGAAGACCGAAAAATTCATATTGTTAGTGTAGCAAAGAATTCTGTTTCTAATATTTTAAATTCTGTGCTTGGTAAAAAAGAAGAATTACAGCGGCGATATAAAATATACAATATGCACATATTGTCCTTGCATAAAAAATACGCCCTTGCTCTTTCCTGTATAATTCTATTTTTTGTAGGTGCACCCCTTGGAGCAATTATCCGCAAAGGAGGGCTTGGTTTACCTATGGTCATAGCAATTGTGCTGTTTTTAACCTATTATTTTATCGGAGTATTTGCAGGTAATTATGCAAAAGAGGGAAATATTCATCCCATACTTGGAGCATGGCTTTCTACGCTAATAATGTTACCTTTGGGCGTTTATTTGACCAAAAGGGCAACTGCCGACAGGGGACTAATGGATTTTGGCCATGTTATTGAAAAAATAAAGGGGTTTTTTAGAAAGAAAAATAAAGTTACAGCATCATGATTGCAACTATGGAAGATAAAATTCAATTAAATACTATTGAAGAGGCCATTACAGATATACGTAATGGGAAGGTGATTATAGTAGTAGATGATGAAAACCGCGAGAATGAAGGCGATTTTATTGCCGCTGCTGAGGCGGTTACACCAGAAATGATCAACTTCATGTCGAAGCACGGACGCGGACTTATATGTGCGCCACTTACCGAAGAACGTTGTGAGGAGTTGGATTTATCAATGATGGTAGAGAACAATACGGTCTTACATCATACTCAATTTACAATATCTGTGGATTTAATAGGACATGGTTGTACAACAGGAATTTCTGTACAGGACAGAGCAAAAACAATAAAGGCCCTCGTAAATAATACCACCAAGCCACATGATTTGGGGAGGCCTGGACATATCTTCCCTTTGCGAGCCAAGAATGGAGGTGTTCTAAGAAGAACCGGACATACTGAGGCTGCTGTAGATTTTGCCCGATTAGCAGGATTTGAAGCTGCCGGGATCCTGGTAGAAATTCTAAATGAAGATGGTACAATGGCACGATTGCCGCATCTGGTGGAAGTCGCCCGTAAATTCGATCTTAAACTTGTTTCTATTGAAGACCTGGTTGCTTATAGAATGCGCCACGATAGCCTTATAGTTAAAAGAGAGGAGTTTGAAGTAGAAACCCGTTTCGGGCATTTTACCTTACATGCGTATCAACAAACTACCAATGAACAGGTTCATCTCGCACTAACCAAAGGTAGCTGGGAGCTTGACGATCCCGTTCTTACAAGGATTAACTCAACCTTGGTAAATAATGACATTCTGGGTACCCTTACGCATAACGCGGACAAGAAATTAGATGATATGTTTAAAGCGCTTAATGAAGCAGGTAAGGGAGCCATAGTATTTATAAATCAACAAAGCCAGTCTTATAATCTTCTTAAACGTTTAAAAGGATTGCAGGAAAATCAAAAAAATGGAATTATTAAGGCTCCCAAAATAGAAATGGATACCCGCGATTTTGGTATTGGAGCTCAAATTCTGCACGATTTGAATATTACCAAAATGCGGCTTATGACCAATAGTGACCAGGCTAAAAGAGTTGGTATTGTTGGTTATGGCCTTGAGATTGTAGATTATTCTCCCTATTAATTAAGGATTATAACTCCTTTTTTATAATTGTGGCCATCAATTCAGCCCTTTTGGCTACTTCATCCTCATCCCATCCGAGTTTTATAAGACAGGATATAGTTCTGCCCATCCAATGATCTGATTGCTTAAAATGTGCCTCAGGATAATCGGGAAGACCTTCAAGGACTTCTCTTGCCACCGGAGCTAAAGATTTCATGGTTCTAAGATGATCCCATTTCTTATAATAGTGCCAATTGTTATTATACCAGTAAAAACAGGCATCAACCCCCGCGGCGCCAAATGCCGCATGTGTTTTCTGGGTGATGGTCTCCGAAGGAAGATAAAAACTCAAAAATGAATAATTCTCAACGCCACCCTCAGGAACTCTTCTGAAGCTGACTCCTTCAATAGGCTCCAGAGCGTTTCTTAAAATTGAATAATTTCTCTTTTGAATTGCAAGAAAATCATCCAGACGCGCAATTTGAGCTAAGCCAACAGCAGCGTGCAATTCAGAAATCCGGTAATTATAGCCCAGAAAAGGATGGCTTTCTGCTCCCCTGTCATTGCCTTCATGATCATGCCCGTGATCTGAGTAATGATCCGCATTTTTAAAGTACGTTTCATTATTAGTAATAAGGGCCCCGCCTTCACCGCAAGTAATTGTTTTTACATAATCAAATGAAAAGCAACCCAGATCTCCAATGCTTCCCAATGGTTTCCCGTCATAAGTTCCTCCTATTGCCTGGCAGGCATCTTCAAGTAAAATAAGATTATGTCTGTCACAAATTGCTTTTAGGGCACCTAAATCGGCCATAGATCCGCACATATGAACCGGCATAATAACCTTGGTGTTTGGGCTAATTGCTTTCTCAACAGCGGAGGGGTCCAAAGTAAGTGTATCATCAATATCAACCATAACCGGTATTGCACCTAAAGCGAGAATAGATTCAAAACTGGCCACAAATGTAAAACTCGGGATGATAACTTCATCCCCTGCTCCTATTCCTGCACTTGCAAGGGCAACAGTTAAAGCTGCAGTACCACTGCTCACTAGCTGAGCGTGCTTTGTTTGCATTCGTTTTGCTAATTCCTTTTCAAGCTGCAAGGCTTTCCAATGGCCATTGCGCATCCCGTCAAACCCGTAGCGCATGAGTACCCCGGAATCCAGGACGTCCTTTACTTGATTTCTTTCTTTATCCCCAAATAGTTCAAAACCTGGCATAGCAGTATTTAATTTATTATGATATTGATTTATACTCGTTTATTCTACAAATTCTGCGCCTAAGATATGTAAATAATACTATTTTCCATATCGCGCCTGACTTTCTTAAATCCGGAAAATATGTCGTCCTCCGCTCTATATCCTATGGGAAGAACCAGAACAGATCTTAGACCTTTTGAACTTAAATTTAATAACTCATCATAACTGTCCGGGCTAAAACCTTCCATTGGACAAGCATCAAGTTGCTCTACTGCACATATTGTAAGTAAATTTCCCATGGCCAAATAAACCTGATTAATAGCCCATTGTTCAATTTGTTTAGTATCCATTTTGGTAAATTCGCTTACTAATTCTTTTTTAAATGGTTCTAAAACAGAATCACTGGTTCCTCTTATATCTTTTACCTTTTTAAAATAACTGGATATATAGTCGGCATCTATTTTCTTCTCTATACACAAAATCAGAACATGTGAAGCCTGGGCAACCTGCATCTGACCAAATGAAAATTCAACCAATTGTTCCTGCAGGTCCTTATTTTTTACCACTACCATTTTTATTGGTTGCAAGCCATATGAAGTAGCGGTAAGAATGAATGCCTTTTTTATTCTTTCCAGTTTAGAAACTTCTATCTCCTTAGAAGAATCAAATTTTTTTACCGCATAGCGCCATTCCAAATCCTTAATTATATCTGCCATATACTATTTAATTAAAAAACCATAATTTGATTGCCATTATTACAACCATGAATATCAAAAACATTTTCACATAGCCGTCGCCTTTCCCAACTGATATTCTACTCGATAACCATGCACCCGCCCCGTTACCGATGGCTAATACCAATCCAACCTTCCATATCACCTTATCGTTATAAATAAAGACAGCAAGAGCAGAAAGTGTATAGATAAATACAACTGCCACCTTGGTAGCATTTGCTCTCACCAGAGTCATATGGTTAAAATAATGTAAAAACAATAGAATTACGAAGCCAATTCCGGCGTTGATAAACCCGCCATAAATTCCAATAAAGAAAAAAACGATAACACCTACCCATAAATACTTGCCGGTAACCCGTTCTGTAAGATCCTCTAAACTAATTTTAGGTTTAAAAACAATTATCAATACCACCGCGAGCATAATAATGGCTAAAATTTTATTGAATGTTTCACCTTTAATATCTACTGCAATGCTTGCACCCAAAATAGATCCGAAAAGCGCTGAAATACCCAAATAAATATTGAATGGAAAAGTGGAGACACCTTTACTTTTAAATCCGGCTACACCTATTGCAGTCTGTATTGCAATAGCCACTCTGTTTGTACCATTGGCCACACTGGGCGGTAATCCTAAAAATATCAAAAAAGGCAATGAAATTAATGATGCCCCGCCTGCAACGGTATTAATAAAACCTACTACAAATCCAACAAGTACGAGCAGCACATAGTGATACCATTCTTCCATGGGGCAAAAATAGGATGTCGCAAATAAATAATACCATAAACGGTAGAAGAAAATCGTCAACAAACTTTTTAGGGTATAAAAAAGGTTAGTATATTTGCGCTCGCATTTAGGAGGAATGGCAGAGTGGTCGAATGCGGCAGTCTTGAAAACTGTTGAGGGTCACACCTCCGGGGGTTCGAATCCCTCTTCCTCCGCAATCAAGCGTAACTTCCTTACAGCTTGAAATAAAAAAATCCCATCAAGCTCGCTTGAATGGGATTTTTAATTTTAAGATGTCAATCCTGCAAGGATTGGAAGTTACATTTGCAGCATCTGAGGTTGTAGGGAACACCGAAGGTAATCCCTCCACCACTGCAACGAAAAGCTTCAGTAAATATGAAGCTTTTTTATTTTCAGGAACAAGCCAAACTTGTTTCAGCTTGTGAAGGGAAATAAAAAAATAGCTTCGTTAAGAAGCTTTTATTTGTATTGGATTCCCTTTGGGGATGCACGAGCGAAGCGAGTGAATCCTCAATTAATCGTTAAGCCTTCTACCCTCCTTTGATAATAGCTTTGTGTTAGCAAAGCTTTTCGTTGTATTGGATTCCCCTTGGGGAAGCACGAGCCATGTGAGTGAATCCTTAATTAATCGTTACGCCTTCTACCCTTTGATAATAGCTTTGTGTTAGCAAACTTGCTTATTGGATTCCCCTTCTGGGATGCGCAAACGTAGTGAGTATATTCTTAATTAATCTATACACCTCTGCCCAGGCAATTACCTGATTTACAAATCATTATAAATTAATATCAAGAACAAATTGAGCCCCCTAAACAGGAGGCTCAAGAAGGCATTTCTAAATAATAAACTCTAATCTCCTAA
>CBDTVT010000040.1:0-20575 GCA_965364275.1 uncultured Eudoraea sp.
TTAGCATCCGCAGCTATTTCACAGGCCAGTAAGGTGGCTGTAACTGCGTCTTTATCTCTTACAAAATCGCCAACCATATATCCAAAACTCTCTTCACCACCACCAATAAAATATTGTTCGGGAAAATCTTTGATCATCTTTGCGATCCATTTAAATCCGGTCAAGGATGTTTTGCATTCCACCCCGTAGCTTTTGGCCATTTCATCCATCATAGGGGTAGATACTATGGTAGTAGCGATAAACTCATTTCCGGTAAATCCTTGTTTTGCTCTCTGATCCAATAAAAATTTGGTCATGAGAAGCATGGTTTGATTTCCATTCAACAATTCTATTTTTCCCTCAAGGTTTCGGACTGCTATGCCTAATCTATCGCTATCCGGATCTGTTCCTACAACCATATCGGCTCCAATTTCTTCTGCCTTTTTCATTGCCAGGGTAAGTGCCTCAGGTTCCTCTGGATTAGGTGATTTAACAGTAGGAAAATCCCCATCTGGCACAGCCTGTTCTTCTATAATGGTTACATTATTGTAGCCAGCTCGTTTAAGTACTTCAGGAATAACTGTAATTGAAGTTCCATGCAGAGATGTAAAGACAATTTTGAAATTGTCCTTCTCCTTTGCACCAAAGCTTCCATTTTTCACCGATGCTTGTATAAAAGCCTCATCAACTTCGCTGTCTATTAATTCAATCAGATTCGAATTGGCATTAAAATTAATTTCTTCGTAGTTGAGCCGATTTATTTCTTCAATGATTTCATTGTCCTGGGGAGGCACGATTTGTCCGCCATCTGTCCAATAAACCTTATATCCGTTGTATTCGGGCGGATTATGTGATGCCGTCAAAACTATTCCGGCATTGCAGCCTAAATATCTAACCGCAAAGGAAAGTTCCGGAGTTGTCCGTAATTGGGAGAAAAGAAATACTTTTATTCCATTCGCTGAAAAAACATCGGCTACTGTCTTTGCCAGGGTATCACTGTTATGTCTGCAGTCATATGCAATTACTACTTTTAAATCTTCACCCGTATAAACTCTTTTCAAATAGTTGCTGAGTCCCTGAGTACTTTTGCCTAAGGTATATTTGTTAATTCTATTGGTGCCAACTCCCATTATACCCCTCATACCACCCGTACCAAATTCCATGTTTTTATAAAATCTATCCTTCAGTTCTTCCGGATCATTGGCTATAAGATTCTGAATTTCTTTTTTGACCGAGGGATCAAAAAAGTCGGTTTGCCATGTTTTGGCATTGGAAATAATGTCGTCCATTTGTACGGTATTTTCGATTGAAAATTTAAAATTACAAAGAATATCTGTTTTAAGGCCTTGAAAGATTTAATTCTTCAGAAATGGTATAGCGTTGTACATTTACTCTCGATCTAACCATTATTTCTCCGAGAAACCCCGCAAGAAAAAATTGTGTTCCAATGATCATTGAAGTAAGTGAAACGTAAAATTGTGGTCTGTCAGACAGTAATCGTCCAAAGGGATTAATAAAAAGTTTGTCAATTCCAAGATAAAGAGCAAAGCCAAAACCTATAATAAACATCAGAACACCTAATGCCCCAAATAAGTGCATTGGACGTTTACCAAACTTGGAAACAAACCAGATAGTTATTAAATCTAATAATCCATTTATAAAACGCTCTGCTCCGAATTTAGTTTTACCATATTTACGGGCCTGATGTTTTACAACTTTTTCACCTATATGGGAATAGCCTGCATTTTTAGCCAAAACCGGTATATATCGATGCATTTCTCCTGAGACTTCAATATTTTTAACGACATCGCCTCTGAATGCCTTCAGCCCACAATTAAAATCGTGTAATTTTACTTTGGATGTAATTCTTGCAGCCCAATTAAAAAGTTTGGAAGGAATATTCTTGGCGATCAGGGAATCATATCTTTTTTTCTTCCAGCCCGAAACCAGATCAAATCCTTCCTTTGTAATTAGGTTATAAAGTTGTGGTATTTCCTCTGGATTATCCTGTAAATCTGCATCCATGGTGATAATTACATCACCCTGTGCCACTTTAAATCCTGCATGAAGTGCCTGAGATTTTCCGAAATTCTTATGAAAACGTATACCTTTTACGTTTTCATTCTTTTTCACTAACTGTTCAACAACTTTCCATGAATGGTCTGTACTGCCGTCGTCAATAAAGAGGATCTCGTATGAAAAATGATTGGATTGCATAACAGCTGCAATCCAATCATGGAGTTCTTCTAAAGACTCTTCTTCGTTAAGTAAAGGAATAACAATAGATAGGTTCATTGAGTTCTAAGGGAAATTCCTTCCAAAAGTACAATTTTTAATAATTAATAATCTGGTTTTGCTTTTTTCAGTATCAAACCTCCGATAAGTCCAATAATTAAACCAGCCATGATATTAAATATTAAAATGAAAGGATAAGAAATCCAGAAATAATTAATTGTACCATCATATTGCTGTTGTATTTGTGCATCTGACATCTGACCAATCGCTTCATTAGCTGCTTTTGTGGTTTCTGCAATTTTTACTGCAAACTCCGGATCGAGTACATTAGATAAAAACAAGGTATAAATAACTGTTATAATTCCGGCAACTAAGGCTATTCCAGCTCCTAGTTTTAAGGCCTCACTCAAGGTTAAAAATCCTCCGTTTGCCTTTTTAAAATTAAAAATACCCCAAATAATGACCCCAACCATAATTAATACACTTATAACTGTATTACTAGGGTCCTGTGAATAATGGGCATCCATGCTATATAACATAATACCAAATATTACTCCGATTGCTCCCAGGATTAATCCGTAATTCAATGAAAACTTTCCGGTTTTAGGCTGATTTTCTTCCATTTTTATATGATTTTAGTGTTTAAGATAGTTAGTTGTTTTTGATTGATTTTTGTTACATTTAAAGGTACAATTTTTTGAGTTTTCTTTTTTGGGAAATTAAAATTGTTGTTTCTGAGAAAATTAATTAAATTTGCAGGCTGAAAATTCAGAAGTTTAAAAGAATATAAAATGAGAAAAGGTATACATCCGGATAATTACAGATTGGTAGCATTTAAGGACATGTCTAATGATGATGTGTTTATCACCAAATCTACGGCAGATACGAAAGAGACTTTAGAAGTAAAGGGTGTTGAATACCCCTTGGTTAAATTAGAAATCTCAAGAACCTCACATCCTTTCTATACCGGCAAGGCTAAGTTGGTAGATACGGCAGGTAGAATTGATAAATTTAAGAGTAAATATAAAAAGTTTAAAAAGGAGGCAAACCCTCCTGCCCCGGAGGCTAAGGACGCCAAACCTGGTACTGAAGAAAAATAGACTTTTTAAAATTCCAGATAAAGATGCGCCTCCGATTACTATCGGGGGCGTTATTTTTTTATTTTTATTTAAAATTTAAATAGATGAACTATATTCTCTTTGATGGCGAGGTCAGGAATTCGCTATTACCTTTTACTTTTACCAGACCTGTTGCCGATATTAGAATCGGCATTCTTACAATTAGGGAAAAATGGGATAAATACCTCAATACAACTACCAGTACAAAGACGGAAGAATATCTTTCTAAAAAATATCCGTTAGTTAATGGCCCCGCTAATATTTTACTTAACGCATCTTTTTGTCCAACCGAAGAACTTGTCTCTATTATATCTAATTTAAAAAAGAACGAAGCGGTTTTTAAAGAAGATCTTGTAATTGCTTATTTCACAGAGGATGCCGAAAAAGAAGTTAATTTTTCCGATTTTAATATAATAAATTTTGAAGGAGATTTACTTAGAGTTGTAAATACCTGGGATATTTTTTCTAAAAATGGGCTTGCTTTACAGCAGGACTTTGATATGATTACTAAGGGAAGGAAAAGCGCTCCAATATCTTCTACTAATCATTTAATCAATCCAGAGCATATTTTTCTTGAGGAAGGAGCCAAAGTGGAATACAGTATTTTGAATGCCAGTAACGGCCCGATCTACCTGGGAAAGGACTCCGAAATATTGGAAGGAAATCTGATTCGTGGAGCATTTGCTTTGTGTGAAAAGGCGGTTGTAAAAATGGGCGCAAAGATTTATGGACCGACAACGGTTGGTCCTAAGGGCAAAGTATGTGGAGAAATAAATAATTCAGTGATTTTTGGAAATTCGAGCAAAGGACATGATGGTTATTTAGGAAATTCCGTTTTAGGAGAGTGGTGTAATATCGGGGCGGATTCCAACAATTCAAATTTGAAAAACAATTATGCCAAAGTGCGTTTGTGGAATTACGACACCGAGCGATTTGAGCATACAGGACTTCAATTTTGCGGACTTATGATGGGTGATCACAGCAAGACAGCTATTAATACAATGTTTAATACGGGAACCGTGATTGGAGTGAACGCAAATATCTACGTACCGGGTTTTCCAAGAAATTTTGTTCCCAGCTTCAGTTGGGGTGGAGCTTCCGGGTTTACAACATATCTGCCAAAAAAGGCTTTTGAAGCTGCAGAAGTAATGATGGCAAGAAGAGGAGTTATTTTTGACGAGCAGGAGGCAGATATCATGAACCATGTTTTTCAGTTGACAAAGAAGTACCGGAATTACTAACAGACGGATACTTGAAATTTTCAAGGTGACCAATTTAGCCCAATAAATTGCTTCAAGTGTTTTCCAAACTGCTATGGTTTAGATGTTTTGCCCTAAATTTTGATATCTTTGCCATCTCTAATTTTGTATCATAGTTTTTAATGAAGAAGAGAGTAGCATTTTATACGTTGGGTTGTAAGCTAAACTATTCTGAAACTTCGACCATTGCAAGGAGTTTTGAGAATAAAGGATACGATCGTGTAGATTTTACAGATCGTGCGGATATGTATGTTATAAATACCTGTTCGGTAACAGAGAATGCGGATAAGCGCTTTAAAACAATTGTAAAACAAGCACAAAAGACAAATCCCGAAGCTTTTATTGCTGCAATTGGTTGTTATGCCCAACTAAAACCGCAAGACCTGGCAGATGTTCATGGCGTGGATCTGGTTTTAGGTGCTTCAGAAAAGTTTAAAATATTAGACTATATCAATGATCTTACTAAGAATGATTTTGGCGTAGTTCATTCCTGTGAAATTGAAGAGGCGGATTTCTATGTTGACAGTTATGCCATTGGTGATAGAACCCGTGCTTTTTTAAAGGTCCAGGATGGATGCGATTATAAATGTACCTATTGCACTATCCCTATGGCCAGGGGTATTTCAAGAAGCGACACCCTTGTAAATGTATTGAAAAACGCAAAGGAGATATCAGAACATGGCATAAAGGAGATTGTACTTACCGGTGTAAATATTGGGGATTATGGTAAAGGAGAATTTGGGAATAAAAAGCACGAGCACACTTTTTTTGACCTTGTAAAGGCTTTGGATAGGGTTGAAGGTGTTCACAGATTTCGAATATCTTCTATAGAACCTAACCTGCTGAAAAATGAAACCATCGATTTCGTTGCGGGCAGTAATACTTTCGTACCGCATTTTCACATCCCTTTGCAGAGTGGGAGTGATGAACTTCTTAAACAAATGAAAAGACGTTATCTCACGGATCTCTATGTAGATAGGGTGAATAGAATCAGGAAAGTAATGCCTCATGCGTGCATTGGTGTAGACGTGATAGTGGGATTTCCCGGTGAAACGGATAAACACTTTTTGGAAACATATAATTTTTTAAACGAGTTAGAAATCTCCTATTTGCACGTTTTCACATATTCAGAACGAGATGGTACTGCGGCGGCAAGTATGGCGCAGGTAGTGCCAAAAAATATCAGGAGTAAGCGAAGCAAAATGTTACGGGGCCTGTCTGTTAAAAAAAGAAGGTCATTTTATGAGAGCCAACTTGGTAATAACAGAACTGTATTGTTTGAAAGTGAGAACAAGGAAGGTTATATCCATGGGTTCACCGATAATTACATAAAAGTAAAAACACCTTGGAATCCTGAATTAGTAAATACTTTACATGAAGTAACCCTTGCTGATATCTATGAAGACGGATTGGTGCAAATAAATTTTGTGCTAAATGAAGTCTGGGCATAAAAAAACCTCCAGAAAGGAGGTTTGTAAATTTTCAAATCCGGATGCCTACCGGGAGCATTTCCTTATATTGTCTGTTCTTTCGTAAAAAACCTGCAATTTGAGGACTTGTTGGAACCACTCTGAGGTTTTGTTCCTGTATGAGATTCAAAACCGACTTAATAAATTCTTCTTTAAACCCTTCTTGAGATATTTCCTCAGGAATAACCAATTTGGTTAAAAAAACTTTTCTTTCCTGCGAAGAGTATTCAATCTTAGCAAGATGACCATCAACCTTAGTTTCAAATTGACGCAAGAAACTATTATCCTTAATTGCTACTTCATTCATATAGTATGATTTAAAATGGTTTCAGATAAAAAAATTACGATCTTGCATTAATCGTAATTATCTATATTGTCGGCCAATGTTTAATATTCCAACTGGCAGTGGTAATTTAACAATCAGCGCACAAAAGTAAGAAGAAAATTGCTAATTTCCTAGTAAAATCAATAGTTTAGATTAAATGAGCAACACTAAAATTCCAGTTTATTTCATGCCGGGAATGGCCGCAAGCTCTGCTATTTTTAAAAACATTGAATTACCAAAAGACAGATTTGAAATACATTTATTAGAATGGTTTGTTCCGGAATACGGAATTACTTTTGAAGCCTATGCAGCTTCAATGTGCAGGCAAATAAGACATGAAAGACCGGTACTTATAGGTGTATCTTTAGGTGGACTGCTTGTGCAGGAAATGGCAAAGGTTGTAGAAGTAGAAAAAGTAATTATCATTTCGAGCATCAAACAAAAATCAGAATTACCTAAACGCCTGCTATTTGCTAAATACACCAAAATTCATAAATTACTACCAACCGGTTTGGTAAATAATGTTGAGCTTTTAGTTAAATACGCTTTTGGGGAGATGGTTACAAAACGGTTGAAATTATATGAAGAATACCTGGCTGTACGCGATAAATACTACATAGATTGGTGTATAGACAAGATGGTTCATTGGGATCAAAGCAGTTACGATTCAAATTTAATTCATATCCATGGAGAAAATGATGCGGTTTTTCCTATTCAATACATTAAGAATTGTCATGTAGTTCCAAATGGAACACATACAATGATTATTCATAGATATAAATGGTTTAATGAACGATTGCCTACAATTATTTTGGAATAAAGGAGTTGTATTTTATACCTTTGATAGGTCACTAAATAATAAAATATGAGATTAATTAAGAATATGTTGATGATTTTAGGGGTTGTTTTTGTAATAAGCACCTTAATCTTTGCCGTGCAACAAGGGGATAATTTTGGTGATGAATATCAGGGGAAGGATATGGAAATAAAAGACAAAAATGTTTCCAGTGAATATCGAATTTCAGCTATTGAAATTCCAGCTGATTTAAATTTTGCAAACGAAATAGTACCCCAGGAAGACCCTGAAATAATGGAACGTGTAGACAGGGAATTTTTGGTAAATACCTATTGGCAATCAAATGCTCTTCTGTTAATGAAACGCGCTCACAAATATTTTCCTGTAATTGAACCCATATTGTCCAAAAATGGCATTCCTGATGATTTCAAATATTTGGCGGTAGCCGAGAGTGGCTTACAAAATGTGGTGTCCCATGCCGGGGCTACAGGGTTTTGGCAAATAATGAAGGCCACTGGCCGTGAATATGGTCTGGAAATAAATGGCAATGTTGATGAGCGTTATCACCTGGAAAAGTCTACGGAAGTTGCATGTAGATATTTGCAGAAATACAAAGAAAAATATGGTAGCTGGACCCTTGCTGCCGCTGCTTATAATGCCGGACCTGGTTCTATTAACAAGTATATGGGTATACAGAAGGCTAATGATTATTATGATTTACTATTAGGAGAGGAAACAGGCCGCTATGTTTTTCGGATACTGGCCATTAAGGAAATACTCCGTAATCCCGAAAAATACGGATTTGACATTGAAAATGATGATCTTTATAATGCAGTACCAACATTTAATGTGGTGGTAGAAGAACCGGTACAAAATTTTGCGGATTTCGCTCAGCAGTATGAAATCAACTACAAAATTCTTAAACGGCATAACCCCTGGTTAAGGGAACCTCATCTTAATAATTCTTCCGGTAAAATCTATACTTTAGAAATTCCTAATAAGGGGTATTATAAAGTATCTAAGTAGGCCTTTAAATTTTCTTCATTTGCTGCTGCATCATTTTTATCTGTTCAGTAAGCATGTTGTTCTTATCAAGCTTTTTGGCTTCCTGAAGGAGTGTTGTAGCTTCTCTTTTGCGTCTTTTTTGCATGGCTATACCAGCCAGACTAAGTTTTGCCATGGCTACATCATAGTCCATGTTTAAGCCCAATTTTAGTGCTTTCCTAAAATATTTTTCCGCCTGGGTAAGATTCTTTTGGGAAAAGATAATACCGTACAAGTAATTGTAATATCCTTGCTGTTTTTTGGTAAGAGCAGATTCAGGATTCTTTATTTTCTGTAGCCATTTTTCTGTTCCTTGCATATCCTGTTTACGCATCCTAAGGAAAGCCAGAAGAATAAATTCATTCCTGAAATAAAGAAATACAAAAATTGAAGAAAGTAAAATCAAAAAAATACCGTTTCCAATATTGCCCTCTATGAATTGGTAGATAGCATATGCAATGATAAGACCAGCTATAACCAGTTTAATATTCTTGTTGAACATATTTAGTTTTCTATTAATTCGTAAATAATTGTGGATTTTATAATTGTTGGGATTTCCTGATCACCCATTTGAGTTATTGTTGTAAATCCTTCAGCTAATCCATGGACCGTCATTTTTTTTACAAAACCAGTCGTGATATCTGTTATAACAGATGAATTCTGAGTGCCATTCAGTTTCATTGTTGAAGAAGCTTCAACAACATCCATTACCACCAGGGCTTTTCCCTCTATATTGGCACTGGCTTCGGTAATCTCATTGAGGGTCCATGTATTTTGAGCCTGAAGTTTACCTGCATATTCGTTTTTCCAGCTATCACCTACCTCGATTGGAGTGACGGGGTATATGAATGTTAGTTGTTTGTAACTATCGGAAAGCGCTTCCGAGCCAAATTCTTTTGCCAGAGATTTTTTCATCATGTTTAATGAAAATTCATCTTCCAAACCAGATGCATTAGCCATTTTTGATACCAGGCTATCACCACCATTTACTTCTAAAACATCTCCTGTTCGGGCTAAAATGATCTGTATAGGAACATCTAACAGACTATTAAAGATTTTAGATTGCGAATCATCTTCTTCAAAAGCTTTAGCGTGTACGTTCATCAATTCCCCCTGAATACTCGATGTCATTTTTAAGTTAAGGTCTTTAAACATGACGTCTATATTATAAGTATTATTATTATCACCCTTAACTCTAAATTCCATTATCCCCTGAAGTGTATTGGTGATTTCATGAGTAGCTCCGTCTATTTCCTGAGTTATAATTTGATTTGCGTCCTGCTTAATTGTAAAAACATCACCCAGGGATAGGTTGTACTGCATTATAGATTGCCCAAATAATGTTGTATTAATGAGTAGATAAATCAGTAAATATGATAACTTTTTCAACTTTTAATGCAATAATTTTTAAGTTCTCGCAAAAGTACTAAAACTATCCGAAATATTTTTTTAATTCCATTTGCCAAAGCAAAAACTCTTCGTATATTTGCGCGCAGATTTTGGGAAACCAAAGTAAAAAAAGCAGTAATGAAAAGAACATATCAGCCATCCAAGCGCAAGAGAAGAAATAAACATGGATTCAGGGAGCGTATGGCTTCAGTAAGCGGACGTAAAGTTCTTTCGAGAAGAAGGGCTAAAGGAAGAAAAAAACTTAGTGTATCTACAGAGCCGAGACATAAAAAATAATGATTGAATTTTTTAAAATAATTAGGTGTTACTTTTTAAAAGTAGCACCTTTTTTTTGTCCAATAACTAATAAAAAAGCTAAACAATAAAGAAATGCCAAAACGTAAAGATTTAAAATCAATACTGATAATAGGGTCCGGACCAATAATAATAGGACAGGCATGTGAATTTGATTATTCTGGTTCACAAGCTCTACGTTCATTAAGGGAAGATGGTATTGAGACTGTCTTGATAAATAGTAATCCCGCTACTATTATGACAGATCCTTCTATGGCAGATCATATTTATCTTCTTCCACTTACTACCAAGTCTATTGTTCATATATTAAAACAGCATCCGAATATTGATGCGGTCTTGCCAACTATGGGTGGACAAACTGCCCTGAATTTGTGCATTGAGGCCGGAGACAAAGGTATTTGGGATGACTTTGGAATTGAAATTATTGGTGTTGATATAGAAGCCATAAATATCACGGAAGATCGCGAGAAATTCCGTGAGCTAATGCTTAAAATAGGTATTGGAATGGCACCCCAATCTACTGCTACTTCCTTTCTTGAGGGAAAGGAGATTGCCCAGGAATTTGGTTTTCCCCTGGTAATCAGAGCATCATATACTCTTGGCGGTGCCGGGGCTTCAATTGTATATAAACCAGAGGATTTTGATGATCTTTTAAGTATAGGGCTTGAAGTATCACCCATACATGAGGTCATGATAGACAAGGCTCTTATGGGATGGAAGGAGTATGAACTTGAATTACTCCGCGATAAAAATGATAATGTAGTCATTATTTGTACCATTGAAAATATGGACCCAATGGGTATCCATACAGGAGACTCTATTACAGTGGCACCTGCTATGACCTTATCTGACCGCACTTTTCAAAGAATGCGTGATATGGCAATACACATGATGAGAAGTATTGGAGATTTTGCCGGAGGATGTAATGTCCAATTTGCAGTCAGTCCTGATGAAAAAGAGGATATTATTGCGATTGAAATCAACCCAAGGGTATCAAGATCATCTGCCCTGGCTTCAAAAGCTACAGGATATCCTATTGCCAAGATTGCGGCGAAATTAGCCATCGGCTACTCTTTGGACGAATTGGAAAATCAGATAACCAAATCCACCTCAGCATTATTTGAGCCTACACTTGATTATGTAATTGTTAAAATACCTCGATGGAATTTTGATAAGTTTGAAGGGTCAGACAGAACCCTGGGTCTCCAGATGAAATCGGTTGGGGAAGTTATGGGAATAGGACGATCTTTTCAGGAAGCCCTGCACAAAGCTACTCAGTCTCTTGAAATTAAGCGAAATGGCCTGGGAGCTGACGGGAAAGGATATAAAAATTATGACCAGATTATAAGTAAACTTACTATTCCCAGCTGGGACAGGGTTTTTGTAATTTATGATGCCATACAACTGGGGATACCTCTTAGCAGAATACACGAAATCACAAAAATAGATATGTGGTTCTTAAAACAATATGAAGAATTGTATCTGCTGGAAAAGGAAATATCTAAATATACCATTGAAAGCCTGCCCAAGGAATTGCTGCTCGAAGGCAAACAGAAAGGTTTTGCAGACAGACAAATAGCCCATATGCTCGACTGCTATGAGAGTGAAGTGCATAAGAAAAGAATAGCACTAAAGATTAACCGGGTTTACAAATTGGTAGATACATGTGCTGCTGAATTTAAGGCTATGACCCCTTATTATTACTCTACTTTTGAAGAGGAAATTGAAACCCCTGAGGGGGAGAGGTTTGTGTCCAATGACAGCATCGTAACAGATCGAAAAAAAATTGTTGTTCTTGGCTCAGGTCCCAATAGGATAGGGCAGGGCATTGAATTTGATTATTGTTGTGTCCATGGCGTACTTGCAGCTGCGGAATGCGGTTATGAAACTATCATGATTAATTGTAACCCGGAAACTGTATCTACAGACTTTGATACTGCAGATAAATTATATTTTGAACCGGTGTTTTGGGAGCATATCTACGACATTATTAGACATGAAAAGCCAGAGGGTGTAATTGTTCAGTTAGGCGGACAGACCGCCCTTAAATTAGCGGAAAAGTTAGATAAATACGGGATTAAAATAATAGGGACCAGTTTCGAGTCTTTAGACCTTGCTGAAGACAGGGGAAGCTTTTCAAAATTATTGCAGGCTAATAATATCCCTTATCCAGAATTTGGAGTTGCAGAAAGTGCAGAAGAAGCTCTGGTTTTAGCAGATGAACTTGATTTTCCACTATTGGTAAGACCTTCCTATGTGCTGGGTGGACAGGGAATGAAAATAGTAATCAATAAAGAAGAATTGGAAGAACACGTAGTAGATCTGCTGCGAAAAATACCTAACAATAAGCTTTTACTGGATCATTATTTGGATGGTGCGATAGAAGCCGAGGCCGATGCCATATGTGATGGAAAAGAGGTATATATAATTGGTATTATGGAACATATTGAACCATGCGGGATACATTCAGGGGATTCTAATGCTACGCTGCCACCATTCAATCTGGGCGAATTTGTAATGCAGCAAATTAAGGATCATACCAAAAAAATTGCTCTTGCCCTTAATACAGTTGGTTTAATCAATATTCAGTTCGCTATAAAGGATGACATGGTGTATATCATTGAGGCCAATCCAAGAGCATCCCGAACGGTTCCCTTTATAGCCAAGGCATATGGAGAACCTTATGTTAATTATGCGACAAAGGTAATGTTGGGGGAAAAGAAGGTAAGTGATTTTACCTTTAATCCCAAGCTGGAAGGCTTTGCAATAAAACAACCTGTTTTTTCATTTAATAAATTTCCGAATGTGAATAAAAACCTAGGACCTGAAATGAAAAGCACCGGTGAAAGTATCTTGTTTATAGATAATTTGAAAGATGATCAGTTCTACGAATTGTATTCTAAACGCAAGATGTATTTGAGCAAATAAGTGGAATGAACGATATTCTCAAATCAGAATGAATTTGATATTTATGGATTTTCTCGCTTTGTACCTATGCTCCTTTTATGAATGGTATAGGCCTTAGAAGGGTTAACTGAAATTAGAAGATTAATTTCATCCTCGGTAAATCCTTTGGACCTTAGAAGCGGGAGCAGTGTTTTGAAGATGGGTGTATAGGGTTGAATGTTTTGCGTTTTTTTCTGTGGGTCATACCATCCAGCATCGTGTGATATCAGAATTTGATCTAAAAAACCATTTCTTTTGGCAAATACTAGTTTTTCAATATGTTTGTCCATCTCCCAAGCTAAACCATCAAGGCTTATCCAACAACCTGTTTCTGCTGCTTTTTGATAGTTTGTTTCTTCTTCTTCAGCTTGTGCATGGACCCAAATAAAAGCTTTTGGCGACACCCCTTGTTCAGAAAGAATCTCCAATTGTGGCCATAGAGTAATTGCCTTTCCTGTATGTGAGGCAATTGTCAAACCACTTTTTAAGTGACATAAGGCTGCAGCTTTAACTAACTTCTCATGCATCGGACTTAGTGATTCCGAATTGTCTACGCTAATTTTTATAAAACCAGGTTTCATGTTAGTACCATCAATTCCTTGTTCAAATTCCTTCAGCCATTGCTGCGCTAATTCTTCAGCAGTATTTTTCCTGGCATTGTCTGGGATAAACTTGTTATTCTGAGCCCCATAAAGCCCTGTATTCGTGATAATTCTTATACCGGTCTTGTCTGCAAGTTCCTTTAATAGGTGAACATCCCGACCCAGGTATTGTGGGGTGGCATCAACAAAGTATTTCACATGAAAGTTCTGAAGTTCTAGCAGAAAAGGGAGTACCTGCTTTGAAACATCAACCTTATTCCAGGAACTGGAATCAATACTATCTGCCCCAATAAAATCTACCAATATATGTTCATGTGATAACCAAATTTCGCCGGTTTTTACCACGTGCATACCATTAATATCCTGAATGGATAACTGCTCGGTTTGGGCTATTCCACCCCAAACTACTAGGAAGAATATATATGAGGCAAGGAATTTCATTAGTTTAAGTTTTATCTAAGAGCTAAAAGTGAATAAATTTTCATGGCATATTTACACTACTATAGTTTTTATTTGTTCAATTGTATAGCTACAGGTTATGCTGGTTAGTTATATTATCTTTTCATAAAGTTATAGAATGTTTTTTTGTTTTATAATCAACTTCCTGCATCTATTAAAAAGGTAATAATTTTAGACAAAATTAGCTCCAATCGGTATGGAAAATACCTTCTCTGTCGGTTCGTTCATATGTATGAGAACCAAAATGATCGCGTTGTGCCTGAAGCAGATTTAAAGGGAGTCTACCTGATGTATAGGCATCAAAGTAAGAAAGGGCGCTAAATAATCCGGGCATGGGTATTCCTTGATTAGCAGCATAAGCTACTAATTCTCTAGCTGCCGGAAGAGATGACGTAATCTTCTCCTTAAAAATAGGGGAGAGGAGTAGGTTTTTTAAATCCATGTTGACATCAAAGGCTTCTGAAATATCTTCCAATAGACCAGCTCTTATAATGCAGCCAGCTCGCCATATTTTAGCTATGGTGCTAAGTTTTAAATTATAATCGTATTCCTTAGAAGCATCAGCCAACTGGTGTAGACCCTGAGTATAGGTAATTATAAAGGCAAAAAATAGTGCAGCTTCTGTTTTTTCTTCTAATTCCTTTTTCTCTATCAAAATAGATTCCGGTTTGCCATACAAAGCATCGGCCTTAATTCTATCATTCTTTAAGGAAGATAATTCTCTCATACTCACAGCCATATCTATTGTAGGGACGGGAACTCCTAAATCCATAGCATTCTGTGAAGTCCATTTTCCAGTTCCTTTTTGTTTGGCTTTATCTAAAATTTTATCTACTAAATGGCCCTGGCCCAAATTATCTTTTTTCTCAAATATTTCAGCCGTTATCTCTATTAAAAAGGATTGCAATCTGCCGTTATTCCATTTTGTAAATATTTCATGAAGTTCATTATTGGAAACACTTGCCCCTTTCTTTAGGAGATCATAGGCTTCTGTAATTAATTGCATAAGCCCATATTCAATACCATTATGCACCATTTTCACATAATTACCTGCCGATTTTGGACCTAAATAGGCTACACAAGGTTCTCCCTTAAATTTAGCAGCAACTGCCTCAAAGATGGGCTGCACTTGAGCATAAGCTTCTTGTGAGCCACCAGGCATAATACTTGGTCCTTTTCTGGCTCCTTTAGCACCCCCCGAAACCCCCGCTCCAAAGAAATGGATTCCCTTGTTTTTTAAATACTCTTCTCGGCGATCTGTATCCGTAAAAAACGAATTTCCTCCGTCAATTATAATATCGTCTGGTGATAAATAAGGCAGCAAACTTTCAATCACGGTATCAACAATCTTTCCTGCGGGCACCAGTAACATAATTTTGCGAGGGTGCGAGAGGGCATCAACAAAAGAACTGATATCACCAGACGCATTTACCCTGTTTTTATCTCCCCCTTCTTCTATTAACGCACTCACCTTTTCGGGATCAAGATCATAACCAAAAGCTTTATAATTGTGGTCTGCGATATTTAAAATAAAATTGCGCCCCATAACACCAAGACCCACCAGTCCAAAATCATATGTATTATTTTCCATAATTATGGTTTTATTTGTTTATTCGACTTAGGATGGATACCTTAAATTTCTTCTTATGGAGAAGTAAATAAATTTTATCTTAGCCAAAGGCGAGATTCAAAAATAATTTAAAATATCCAATTTAGGGTCTCTTTGCATTTTCTCTTAAAGTTTAAAACTAAATAATTAACTTAACTGTCTATGAATAAAGTAGAAAATCAAATGCTGATAATTTTTGGTGCTTCCGGTGATCTTACTGCTAGAAAGCTTATTCCGGCATTGTTTGATCTTTATAAGGGAAACCATCTGGCCGAAAACTTTGTCGTTTTAGGAACTAGCAGAAGTGTTTTAAGTGATCAGGAATTTAGAGAGAAGGTCGTTACTAAAAGCAAGTATTTAAAGGAGATGCTTAACGGACATGACGAAGCTTATATACAGGCCTTTGCCAATAAGATCTTTTATACTGAAATTGGGAAGGATTACGATTCAGACTACAGCAGATTAAAAGAACGTATCTCCGCACTTAACGAAAAGCATGGTGCGGAAAACAATTTTATGTTCTATTTGTCGACTCCTCCAAATATTTATAAGACCATTGCAATGAATCTCGCGGAACAGGAATTATCAGATGAGTCACAGGGCTGGAAAAGGATTATCGTAGAAAAACCATTTGGTTACAGTTACAAAACCGCTAAAAATCTAAATAGTGGGCTTCAAAAATACTTTAATGAACCCCAGATTTACAGGATAGATCACTACCTGGGAAAAGAAACAGTGCAAAACCTTTTAATAACCAGATTTGCAAACAGCATATTTGAGCCTTTGTGGAACAGAAATTACATTCATCATGTGGAGATAACTAATGCGGAAACGGTAGGAGTAGAAAAAAGAGGTGGTTATTATGATAAATCGGGTGCATTAAGGGATATGTTTCAGAATCACCTTTTGCAAATTATCTCATTGGTAGTGATGGAACCACCTATTGATGATAAAGCCGAAGAAATAAGGAATGAGAAAGTAAAAGCCCTGAAATCTCTGAGGATCATGAGAGATGAGGAAACACTCTTTAAAAACACCATTAAAGGCCAATATTTGGCTTCAACTATAATGGGGGAAAGGGTGCCAGGTTATAGAGAAGAAGAAGGAGTGGATCCTGAATCTACTACAGAAACCTATGCAGCATTAAAATTTTACATCGATAACTGGCGATGGAAAGATGTGCCTTTTTACGTGAGAACTGCAAAAAGAATGCCTACAAAAGTTACCGAAGTAGTGATACATTTTAAATCGCCTCATCATCATATTTTTAGTGAATCAGGTATTATTGATAAAGACAATAAGTTGATTATACGAATACAACCCGATGAAGGCATTTTAATAAAATTCGGGGTTAAAGTTCCGGGGCAGGGTTTTAAGGTAGAGCGAGCAAATCTTGAATTTTATTATTCCGGTCTATCAGAGACAAACGTAATGACTGCTTACGAACGACTCTTGTTGGATGCTATGCAGGGAGATCCAACCTTATACGCGCGCGCAGATGAAGTGGAAGCGGCCTGGGAGTTTGTGGATCCAATTTTAGAATACTGGAAGAACGGGAAAGATGTCAGAACCTATGGCTATTCCTCTGGAGTCTGGGGTCCTCAAAACGCCGACGATCTTTTTGAAGGTCTGTATAGCTGGCGGAACCCGGGGGAAAACCTTGCAGATGATCCTGGTTTCTGTGTAATAGGTTAAGTCTAGAGGATGGAAGTGAATATAGCAGGGTCAAAAAAGCAAACAGCGAGGTCGTTTTCAGAATACCTTGCTAATCTTATAGCCAAAAATAATATTTTGCATATTGCCTTGTCCGGAGGGAGCACTCCGAAGGAGGTTTTTAAGGAATTGGCAATACATTTTAAAAATGAGATAGATTGGTCTAAAGTTCAATTCTATTGGGGTGATGAACGCTGCGTTCCACCTGATGATGAGGAAAGCAACTATAAAATGGCCAATGAGTATCTATTTTCAAAATTAGAATTTCCTTTGGGTAATATACATCGAATTAAGGGGGAGAATGAACCTGCAGAAGAAGCCGCAAGATATGCAGATCTTTTAGAAAAAAACCTTCCTAACGTTGGAATGCAACCACAATTTGATCTTGTTATACTTGGCCTTGGAGATGACGGACATACAGCTTCAATATTTCCAAACCAGATCAATTTATGGAATTCTAAGGCGTTCTGTGAGGTTGCAGCGCATCCTGAATCTGGCCAGAAACGAGTTACGCTAACGGGCAAAATTATAAATAATGCAAAAGAGGTTGTTTTTTTAGTTACGGGTGAAAATAAGGCGCAAAAAGTATTTGAGATAATTGAGAGGAAGGGAAACCATACTGCCTACCCTGCTGCTCTTGTTGAGCCCATTTCAGGCAGGTTAAACTGGTTTTTGGATGCAGAAGCAGCAAAATTACTTGAATGAAGTTGATTTTTGAATTTAACTGAAGCTAAGAACAAGCCTCTATTAAGTAATTAGTTATTAAAATGTGGTGATTTTTCGAGTTTGACCTCCGTAATGAAATATTTTGTATCACCCCACCAGGAGAATGTAGTATAACGTTCCTCGTAATTCAGTTTAACATAGGCTCCCTGATATTCTTTCAGATTATCAATTACATCTTTCTTTTTACTGGACACGGAAAATTTAAATATCTGAGCACCTGAAATACCCTGACTTAATTCCCCTTCCCATGTTTTCATAACAACGCCTTTATGGCTGATTTTAATTAACTCTCCGGATCGGACTCCTTCGCTATAGGGCACATAATAGACAAAAACAAAGTAAGAGACGACAGCCAAAATTATAACAGTAACCGCTATGAATAAAAATTTTTTCATGTATACTAATTTAGTTTTTCATCAAAATCATCTTGCTGGGCTCTTTCAAGATATTTATCCGGCAGAGATTTTTTCGCCTTGGCCCCCATTTTTTTAAGTTTTTCTATGCTTGTTACAATATTTCCGCGACCTTCTACCAATTTATTCATAGCGCCCTTATACTCAATCTTTGCCTCATCCATTTTTTTACCCACTTTGGTTAAATCTGATATAAATCCTTCAAATTTATCATATAATGCACCAGCTTGCCTGGCAATTTCAATGGCATTTCTTTGTTGCTTCTCATTATTCCACATGCTATCAATAGTGCGAAGTGTTGCCAATAAGGTTGAAGGTGTGACAATTACAATATTTTGCTCAAATGCTTTATTGTAAATGGAGTTATCATTGTTTATTGCGATTGCAAAAGCAGGTTCTATAGGAACAAACATCAGAACAAAATCCGGGCTTTCCATTTCATAAAGATCTTCGTATTTTTTTGAAGATAACTGATCCACATGGTTCTTTATAGAACTTATATGTTCTTTTAAATATTTTTCCTGAAATTCTTCTTCGGCATTAATATAACGTTCATAAGCAGTAAGAGACACCTTAGAATCTACAACCATTTTTTTACCATCAGGGAGATTAATTATTACGTCTGGCAATACCCTGCTGCCATCTTCCCTGGTAAAACTTTGCTGAACTGAATATTCCCTGTCTTTTTCAAGACCTGATTTTTCAAGAACCCTTTCCAGTACTAATTCTCCCCAATTTCCTTGCATTTTGCTATCCCCCTTTAGTGCTTTTGTCAAGTTTTCTGCTTCCTGGGTAATTTTTAAATTTTGGCTTTGCAGGTTTAATAATTGTTCTTTTAGGGAGGAATGGATACTGATGTTTTCTTTTTGACTCTTCTCAACTTTGTCTTCAAAGGTTTTAATTTTTTCCTTTAAGGGATTAAGAATATTTTCAATATTTTCTTTATTCTGCTTGGTGAATTTCTCAGACTTTACATCTAATATTCTATTGGCTAAATTTTCGAATTCTTTAGTAAACTTTTCCTGAAGTTTTTCTACTTCTCCCTTCTGCTCAGTATTTTTTAGCTGCAGGTTTTCCATTTCGGCTTCATATCGACTGATCTGAATCCCTAATTGTTCCTTTTGCGATCGCAATTCACTAGTCTCTTCAATACCTAATGCTAACCTTTTCTCCATTTCTGTGAGGTTAATCCTGAGTTGTTGCTCACGTTCGAGAAGGGTGCTGTGACTCGATTTTGTTTTAAGATTTTGGATGTAGTTACCTAAAAAATAACCGGCCACCAAAAAAACCAAGGCAAGTATACTATAAACCAAATAGGTTTCCATAGATTATTGATTCTGGAAAGTAAAGATAATTGATTAACATTAAATTTTCAGTTGTAGCTTAACTTACTTATTAATCTTAAATGAACCTGATTCCGGGTTAAAGGTAATGGTGTCTTTGGGGAATAAATCCTCAAAGCTTTTGCTTTCGATAAGTTCACAGGGAGCACCAAAATTATTATAGTCCTTATTCATAACAAATATTTTATCACAAAGCTGGATAGCAAGATCTATTTCGTGGGTGGTGTAAAGAACCACCTTATTAGTATCATGAGCTATTCTTTGTAATAGTTTTAATATGTGCACTTTATGATAGAGATCTAGATGAGTAGTAGGCTCATCCAAAAGTATAATTTCGGTATCCTGGGCCAATGCCCTGGCTATCATTACCTTTTGTAATTGTCCATCACTAAGTTCGTAGCATTTATTATGTCGTAAACTCTCCAATTCTAAGATTTCAATAGCCTTTAGGATTTTTGATTGATCCTCAGCAGATAAAGTCCCAATCCAGTTGGTATAAGGATGTCTTCCTAAACTAATAAGTTGTGATACCGTCAGATTTTTTGATGCAATTGGTTCTGTAAGAACTACACTCACAAGGGTTGCGAGTTCATCTGACCTTAAAGATTCAATGGGTTTATTGTTTATCATTACTGAACCGGATAATTTGGGCTGCACTCGTCCCAAAGTTCGCAATAGTGTAGACTTGCCAATACCGTTTATGCCAACAATTGCCCCGAGCTCACCTTTGGTCAGTCCAAAACTAATTTGATCAGCTACATCCGTTTGCTTTTTACCTGAAGTATACCCAATGGACAAATTATTAGCTTCTAAGATGATATGTTCTTTTTTTGTC
>CBDTVT010000041.1:0-20152 GCA_965364275.1 uncultured Eudoraea sp.
GGGCAAACAGAAAAACCTAAGACTCCATATATATATATATATTCAACCCTCACAAATTTTATATATAATTAAAAAGCCTTAAATAGTGTATTTAGGGCTTTTTAATTATCTTGTATTAGAAGCAATTAGTTTCTAAGTGTTATGGTATGTAAAAAACATATACTTCTAATATCGTTCTTACTACTTTTTTTTTCCTGTAAAAAAGAAAATCAATTTGCTCTTTTAAGTGATACAGTTCCGGCATCAGATAGCACCCAGGTTTGGATTATAAATGGAACAGATGGAAATCTGCCTTTAAAGACCCGGGAGGAATTTTTACAAAAGGCCTATAGCAAAGCCCCTGGTGAATTAAATGATTCTTTAAGGTTGAGTTATTATTCCAAACTTTCCTTTGCTTATCTAAATCTAAAAGATTCTATACGTTTCAGAAAGGTCAACAAAAGTGCCCGGATTCTTTCGGAAGAAATTAAAGATTCTTCAATCCTCGCAGAATTACATTGGGATCTTGGTCATTTTTACAAGAATAATTTTATTAAGGACAGTGCCTATTACGAATATGGACAGGCAGAAAAAATTTATGCCGCCTTAAAAGACAACTATTACAGTGGCCAGATGCTACTTAATATGTCTGTAATACAAAAGGATATAAAGGACTTTACCGGTGCTGAAATTAATGTTATAAATGCCATTGAACTCTTCCAAGCACTTGAAAATAGTGAACAATTGTTCCTCTGTTATAATTTATGGGGAACTATTTCCAAAAGTTTGAAGGAATATGAACTTTCGCGGAACTATTTTTCTAAAGCAGCGGAATACCTCAATAAATTGCCAAAGGAATCGAAGGACAAATATCAAAACATACTGAACAACAATATTGGGAATTCCTATAAGGAACAAGGAGATTATTTACAAGCTATTCCTTATTTCGACAAGATAGTACACACCGATAGTCTGCGCTTTAAGGATCCAAAAAGATATGCTCTTGCTCTCGATAATTTGGCGTTTAGTCAATTTAAAACTGGCAAAATGAAAATTTCAGAAGCTAATTTAAAAGAGGCTTTGGAAATTAATATCCAAGTGAATGAGCTGGATCAAATTGCCATGAGCTACTACCATTTGGCGGAGTTTAATTTGGCTAAAAGAGACACTACACTAGCAATGGACAATGCTCAGGAGGCTCTTGAATTGGCCAAACAAAGTAATGGCAACCAGCTAATCCTCGAAACTTTAAAATTATATCCTTTACTGGACCCGGAAAATGCACCGTCGTATTTGAAGGAATATTTGGTTTTAAATGATAGCCTGCAGGAAGAAGATCGTAAGATCCGAAACAAATTTGCCCGGATCCGTTTTGAAACCGACGAGTTTATAGCGGAAAATACGCTTTTGGCAAGACAAAGGCAATTATGGATAGGTATTGCTACGGGCCTCTTTTTATTGGCTGTTTCCGTTCTTATTATACTTTCTCAACGAGCCAAAAATCGAAATCTGCGGTTTCAACAACAACAACAGGAGGCCAACCAGGAAATTTTTAATCTGATGCTCGCCCAGAACCAAAAATTAGAGGAGGGAAAACAATCTGAACAGAAACGAATTTCAGAAGAACTTCACGATGGCATTTTGGGTGAAATGAACGGCATTCGCATGGTACTTTTAGGCTTAAACAAAAAAGCGGATACTGATGCTATAAACATGCGCGGAGAGGCGATTGAAAAGCTACAAGGTGTGCAGGAAGAGATACGAACAATTTCTCACCAATTAAACGATGCTTCTTATCAAAAATTCCATAACTTTATAATATCCATTGAAGGTTTGTTAAAAAATATTTGTGAAGCAGCTACTCTGGAGTATCATTTTAACTATGATGAAAGCCTTGACTGGGATTCTTTAAGTGGCGATATTAAAATTAACCTCTACAGGATCATCCAGGAGAGTCTTCAGAATTGTATTAAACATGCATTCACAAGTGAGGTTGATCTCCATATGGACTCATCAGATAATGTGCTAATTGTAACTCTAAAAGATAACGGCCGGGGTTTTGATGACAAAAAAGTCAAGAAAGGGATTGGCCATAAAAATATTACTTCCAGGGTAAATAAATTAAACGGGGACTGGAGTTTAGAGAGCAAACCCGGAAAAGGAACCCTTGTAACTGTAAAGGTGCCTTACCTATTACCAGAATCTAAAATTGAAATTCAAATAAACGGAGAAGAAAAAATTAGGACAGTAGAAAAAACATAATAATGAATACGATTAGGGTTTTAGCGGTAGATGACCATGAAATGACCACCATGGGTTATAAATTTATCCTTGAGGATACAGAATTTGATGGTTTCAAGGTTCTCGTGGATATGGCAAAATCGTTCGATCAGGCTATTGAAAAAATTGAAAATTCGGTTACATCATTTCAGTATGACATCTTATTATTGGATATACAATTATCTCAATCAGGTGAAGGACCTGTGAAAACGGGTGAAGATATAGGAATTTTTGCACGGAAGACCATTCCAAAAACAAAAATTGTTTTTATGTCCTCATTTAGTGATAATTACAGAATAAACAGTATTCTTAAAACTGTTGATCCCGAGGGGTATATGGTAAAAACTGAAATAGATCCAAAGTCTTTGGAGGCTATGGTCAACACTGTAATAACTAATCCCCCTTATTATACACAAAAAGCACTTGCTGCCATTCGTAAAAAAATGGCTAATGATGATATTGTACTTGATGCTAAAGACAAAAAAATACTTCATTACCTGTCTATAGGTACCAAAACCAAAGATATGGTCAACCATGTATCCTTATCACTACCAAGTATAGAGAATAGAAAGCGACACTTGAAAGCAGTTTTTGGGGTTGAAAAGCAAAACGATCAGGCCTTGATTACCGAATCTAGAAACAGAGGTTTCATCTAATTTGTCTCCATTCTTTAAAGAAAGAAAACCCATTTATTTTATTTGACTACTATTTAATTGCAAAATAGCAGCGAAACCTTATATATTCTATGGTTTTTATATAGTCTACTGTTATTATTTAAAATTAATTTTGATAAGAACCAAATTATTTTTCTGTTATCATGCCCAACAAACAGGATAATTTTAGATACAATCTTAAGCTTAAGCTAGATGACAACCCGCAAATAAAGGGATTGGTGGAATTTAGAAAGAGTTTGGAAAAAGATTATTTTTCCAATGTAGCCATACGTAATTGTTCTTCTGATAGCGTACGGCAAAATTTGGTTATTGAAATGGATTGCAATTTAAAATTGGTTGAAATTCTTTTTCACTTACAAAAAGGAACATGGGGCAAAATGTACCCCGCACAGAATAGCTGGTCTAAAAGTTCCCCTTTTTCAAACGCATTGAAAAATTTGAATAAATTGAACAACAGGCGAATTGATATTGAAGAGTTATCTATTTTTTTAAGAGATTCCTCAATTGTAATTAAGAATATATATGAAAATAGCATCGAAGAGCAATTTGGGAAGATTCTTCATACCATTGCCAAACACTATGTCTATTTTACCAAACGACTTACGGAAACACCTTATGAAATATATATTCCCGTCTTTGAGGAAGACCATTTTGAAAATGATAACAAGCTAAAGAATATTAGAAACGGAAATAATAATAAGAAAGACTATTTTGAATATTGGGGTCTTTATTTTGATTCTGAAAAAGATGCCGTAATCTATGACTTGAAGAGTAAATCAATCATTTTTGGTGACTTATTTATGTTAAATCATTGATTAAAATGGAAAACCAATAATTAGGGCTATTGGTTTTCCATTAAACGGTTTTTACTGTCCTCTATTAAATAACGGAAGGTTTTTCATTAATTTATTTACATTTTCTTTTACTTTCACAATCACTTCCTCTTCTTCCGGATGAGTAATTACTTCATCAATTAAATCTACAATAGTGGACATATCTGCCTCTTTAAGACCCCTGGTAGTTATCGCAGCCGTTCCAAATCTAATTCCTGAAGTTATAAAGGGTGATTTGTCATCAAATGGAACCATATTTTTATTTGCAGTAATATCTGCTTTAACAAGAATGTTTTCAGCATCCTTTCCAGTAATATTTTTATTGCGAAGATCTATAAGCATCATATGATTATCTGTGCCTCCAGAAATTATCTTGTAATCTTTAGCAACAAAAGCCACAGCCATGGCTTCAGCATTCTTCTTTACCTGCAACATATAATGCAAAAAGTCATCTGAAAGTGCTTCACCAAATGCTATTGCCTTGGCTGCAATTATATGCTCCAATGGGCCCCCTTGATTTCCGGGAAAAACGGCTAGATTAATTAAGGCAGACATTTTTCTTAAATTTCCATTTTTTAGTCTAATTCCAAAGGGGTTTTCAAAATCCTGCCCCATTAAAATCAACCCACCTCTTGGGCCCCTAAGGGTTTTGTGGGTTGTTGTGGTAACAAAATGACAGTGCGGTATGGGATCGTTCAAAATTCCCTTAGCTATTAGACCGGCTGGATGCGCAATATCTGCCAATAAAAGGGCATCTACACTATCAGCAATTTCACGAAATCTTTTAAAATCCATATCTCGGGAATAAGCAGAAGCCCCCGCGATAATCAACTTCGGACGTTCCTTTTTGGCTATTTCCTCAATTTTATCGTAGTTTATAACCCCGGTTTCTTCATCTACACCATAAAATACCGGACGATAAAGCTTTCCGGAAAAATTTACCGGAGAACCATGAGTAAGATGTCCCCCATGTGAAAGATCAAAGCCTAAAATTGTATCCCCAGGTTTTAAACATGCCTGGTATACTGCCGCATTAGCCTGTGATCCTGAATGCGGTTGAACATTTGCATATTCCGCTCCAAACAATTCTTTTGCTCTGTCTATTGCCAGTTGTTCAACCTTATCAACTACTTCACACCCCCCGTAATAGCGCTTGCCGGGATATCCTTCAGCGTATTTGTTGGTAAGAACAGATCCGGCAGCTTCCATAACTTGTGGACTTGTGAAATTTTCGGAAGCAATAAGTTCTATCCCATTTAATTGCCGTTCTTTTTCCTCGGCAATTAAGTCAAATATTTGATGGTCGCGTTGCATAAAATTATCCTTATATTATATGAGGCGTAAAAGTACAAATTGATAGACTTTAATAAGAAGAAAATAATATATTTGATTAGGAATTTATCAAACAAAAATTAACAATTATATCATGTCCTCAAAAACAAATGATCCATCCAAAAAAACCTGGCTATCAGTGGCCCCTAATTCTGATTTTCCCTTACAGAATATTCCATTTGGTGTTTTCCTAACTCGGGATGATGTCATTACAATTGGCACGAGAGTAGGGGATCATGCTATTGATCTTGGAGCACTTCATCAACTGGGTTATTTTAATGGAATTCCACTTACAGATGATATATTCCTTCAGGATACTTTAAACGATTTTATTTCAGATGGTCATAAAACCTGGCGTTTAGTGCGAAACAGGATTAGTGAAATTTTTGACATTACGAATCCAATACTAAAAGAAAACCAGGAACACCGCAAGATTGTTTTATTCACTTTGGATGAGATAGAAATGCAACTGCCTGTGCACATTGGAGATTATACGGATTTTTATTCAAGTAAAGAGCATGCGACTAATATCGGCACCATGTTCCGCGATCCTGAAAATGCCTTGTTGCCGAATTGGCTGCATATCCCAATTGGGTATCACGGGAGAAGCTCCACCATAATTCCCAGTGGAAAGAATATTCGAAGACCTATGGGTCAGACATTACCCAAAGGGGCTAACAAACCAGAGTTTGGGCCTTCTAAAATGGTTGACTTTGAATTGGAAATGGCCTTTATTACAACAGACGCGAATAAATTAGGTGAATCTATACCCATTGACGAGGCTGAAAAATATATTTTTGGACTTGTTTTACTAAACGATTGGAGTGCCAGGGATATCCAAAAATGGGAGTATGTGCCCCTTGGACCATTCATGGCAAAGAATTTTGCCTCTTCTATCTCTCCCTGGATTGTTACGCTAGAAGCTCTTGAACCATTTAGGGTTGAAAGTCCAAAACAGGACCCCAAACCCCTACCCTATCTTCAACAAGAAGGAAAAAGCAGCTTTGATATTCATTTAGAAGTTTCAATAACTCCGGAGGGAGGAGATCCTTCGACGATTACCAAATCAAACTTTAAGTACATGTATTGGACTATGTCGCAACAGTTGACTCATCATACCTCAAATGGATGTAAGGTACTTAGTGGCGATCTTATGGGTAGTGGTACAATTTCTGGTACAACCTCTGATTCTTATGGCTCAATGCTGGAATTGGCGTGGCAGGGAACAAAGCCTGTTAGCCTTCAGAATGGTGAAAAAAGGACGTCAATTCAAGATTTCGACACCGTAACTTTAAAAGGGTTTTGTGAAAAAGATGGTGTACGCATCGGGTTTGGTCAGGTAGAGACAAAATTGCTTCCTCCATTAAAAGATAATCTTTAAATTCAGTATACTAAAAGATCATTTTACCGAATTTATACGATACATTATCGTTTTTCGTTATGAAGTATATGTGTTTTGGCACAGCTATTGAAAACTGCTGTTAAAACCCTTAAATATATTATCATGAAAAAAACGATACTCTTTACAACAATTTTGGTTCTTTTAATAGCATGCGGAGGTGTTAAAAAAACCCAGGAGGCCATAAATACGGGCAATTATTCCGCTGCCATAAATAAGGCTATAAGAAATCTGGCCGATAATAAAACTAAAAAAGGCAACCAACCCTATGTGTTGCTTCTTGAAGAAGCCTTCAAAAAATATACGCAAAGGGAATTAGAAAATATTGCATATTTAAAGAAAGAAGGCAACCCTGCCAATTACAACACGATATTTAAAGGGTATAGCCGCTTGAAAAATATTCAGGAGCAAATAAAACCACTTTTACCCTTACAGGTATATGAGGAAGATAGGAATGCCAGATTTTCTTTTACCAATTACGATAATGAGATACTTGTAGCAAAAGATAATTTATCTGACTATTTATATAATAACGCTTCAGAGCTTTTACAGAATGCGAAATACAAGGAAGACTATAGAAATGCTTATAGGGATTTTGAATATCTGAATGAATTAAGTCCTGGATTTGCTGATAGCAGGGAAAAAATGGACGAGGCCCATATCAAAGGGCTGGACTATGTTAAAGTAAACATGGTTAATGATACAGAGCAAATAGTACCAGAGCGTCTGGAAGAAGAACTATTGAATTTTAACACTTACGGATTAAACGACCAATGGACACAGTATCATACCAATCCACTAGCTGAAGTCAACTATGATTATGAAATGGAAGTAGCCTTCAGGGCCATTAACATATCTCCTGAACAAATCCAGGAAAAGCAGATTATTAAGGAAAAGCAGATTAAAGATGGGGTTGAAGTACTTGTTGATGCAGATGGGCGAGTAGTAAAAGACAGTCTGGGTAATGAAATAAAGGTTGACAGATTCAGGACGGTAAGTTGTAATTTCTATCAGTTTACCCAGCTTAAATCGGCACAAGTTACCGGTAATGTAAGCTATATAGATTTACAAAAGAAACAACAACTCAATTCATACCCTATTAGTAGCGAATTTGTATTTGAGCATGTTTATGCAAATTACAACGGTGATAAAAGAGCGCTTGACAATGATCTTGTCCCACTTTTAACTAGGGTTGCGGTACCATTTCCTTCCAATGAGCAAATGGTTTACGATGCAGGTGAAGATTTAAAATCTAGATTGAAGGACATCGTCGTGAGACACAAGTTTAATTAAAATCAGAACCCCGAAATTTCGGGGTTTTTTTATATATAGCTTGATAAATTTAGTGATGTAATTCCCCCATGAGATTCATCAGCTACTGCGATACCATTTTTTATTATCAACACTTGAGGTGATTGGTGGTATACCTGAAATTTATTTGCAGCTTCACTGGAAACTTCCCTGTATCTGTGCAAATCTAAAAAATACAAATCAGCCTGATTCTCCTCAAGGCAATATGAACTCTTGAAAGATCTGAGTACCATACTACTGATACCACATGTAGTGGAATGCTTAAAAATAATCTGAGGCCTTTTGGAAGAGTTTTGTTCAATCTCAATGAGCTGATCCACAGATGTTAATGGTATCCATTTCAATTGATCCTTCTGTTCTTCAGAATTTGTATTTTTACTACTAAATAAGTTATTAAATATTCCCATTTTCCTTTTAAAGCTGATTAGTCGGATTTTTTTTATTTCCATACAACCTGTCGAAATGTCCTGCAATAATGTGATTTTTCCGACATTTTGTCTGTTTATTCTCCGTGGTAAGATTGTTGTCCTATATAATTCAAAATTAAACATTAACACGAAAATATATATACAATGAACATTAATAATTTTACTATAAAATCCCAGGAGGCCATACAACATGCACAAATAATTGCGCAGGGTATGGAGAATCCGCAAATTGAAAATGAACATATTTATAAAGCAATCACGGAGATTGATGAGAATGTGCTCCCTTTTATCTTAAAAAAATTAAATGTCAATATATCTCTTGTAAACCAAATAATTGAGAAAGACCTGGAAAGTTTACCCAAGGTCTCTGGAGGAGAAATACTTTTTTCTAAAGAAGCAGGTAAAACATTGAATGAAGCTAACGTTATTGCAAGAAAGATGGAAGATGAATATGTTTCCATTGAACATCTAATAATAGCTCTTTTTAAATCTAAAAGTAAAATTTCAAGAATATTAAAAGACCAGGGTATTCAGGAAAAAGGACTTTTGGCTGCAATTGAAGAATTACGAAAAGGAGGTAAAGTTACTTCGCAAAGTGCCGAAGAGACTTATAATTCATTGAATAAATATGCGAGAAACCTGAATGATCTCGCCGATAAAGGTAAACTGGACCCTGTTATTGGCCGGGATGAGGAAATAAGAAGAATACTTCAAATTCTTTCAAGAAGGACCAAGAATAACCCCATTTTGGTTGGGGAACCAGGTACTGGTAAAACTGCAATAGCCGAAGGACTAGCCCATAGAATTATTCAAGGAGATATACCAGAGAATTTAAAAGATAAAGTAATTTATTCCCTCGATATGGGGGCGCTTATAGCTGGTGCAAAATACAAAGGAGAATTTGAGGAACGTCTAAAAGCAGTTATTAAAGAGGTTACCAGCTCAGATGGTAATATTGTACTCTTTATTGATGAAATACACACTCTTGTTGGTGCAGGTGGCGGACAGGGAGCAATGGATGCAGCAAACATTCTAAAACCCGCTTTGGCAAGAGGAGATTTACGCGCTATTGGTGCCACAACTTTGGATGAATATCAAAAATACTTTGAAAAAGATAAAGCACTGGAACGCAGGTTTCAAAAAGTTATAGTAAACGAACCTGATACGGAAAGTGCTATTTCAATTTTACGTGGTATTAAAGAAAAATATGAAGCACACCATAAAGTAAGAATTATGGACGAGGCTGTTATTTCCGCCGTAGAATTATCACAACGATATATTACCGATAGGTTTTTGCCCGATAAAGCTATTGACTTAATGGATGAAGCCGCGGCTAAACTGCGAATGGAGATAAACTCCAAACCAGAAGAGCTGGATGTGCTGGATAGAAAGGTTATGCAATTGGAGATTGAAATTGAAGCTATCAAAAGAGAAGATGATAAAGCTAAACTTAAATTACTTAATGTAGATCTTGCTAATCTCAAAGAAGAAAGAAATGAGATTTTTGCGAAGTGGGAAAGCGAAAAAACAGTAATAGAGAATATTCAAAAAACAAAACTGGATATTGAAAATTTCAAACAGGAGGCTGAAAGAGCAGAGCGAAATGGAGACTACGGTAAAGTGGCCGAATTGCGATATGGAAAAATAAAGGAAGCCCATGCGAAATTGGAATCACTTCAAAAGGATCTTAGCAATGAGCAGAAAAAAGGAGCCCTAATCAAAGAAGAAGTAACTACCGAAGATATTGCTGAAGTTGTCGCAAAATGGACAGGTATTCCAGTGACTAAGATGTTACAAAGCGAACGTGAAAAACTGTTGAATCTGGAAGATGTATTGCACAAACGTGTTGTCGGGCAGGATGAGGCCATTCAGGCCGTATCTGATGCTATCAGAAGAAGCAGAGCAGGTTTGCAGGATGCCAAACGCCCCATCGGCTCATTCTTATTCCTTGGTACCACGGGTGTAGGTAAGACCGAACTGGCAAAAACCTTAGCGGCTTATCTGTTTGATGATGAAAATGCACTTACCCGAATAGATATGAGCGAGTATCAGGAGCGTCACTCAGTAAGCAGATTGGTAGGGGCACCTCCGGGTTACATTGGTTATGATGAGGGTGGTCAACTCACGGAAGCTGTACGCCGTAAACCCTATTCGGTGATACTTTTAGATGAGATAGAAAAAGCACATCCGGATACATTTAATGTCCTATTGCAAGTACTCGATGAAGGAAGGCTTACAGATAACAAAGGAAGAGTTGCTGATTTCAAAAATACTATTATCATAATGACCAGTAATATGGGTAGCCATATCATTCAGGAGAAATTTGAGGCCTTAGATAATATTTATTCGGCCATGGAGTCTGCCCGAATTGAGGTTATGGGGCTTCTTAGAAAAACCATTCGCCCTGAATTCCTTAACAGAATAGATGATATTATCATGTTTACTCCCCTTAATAAGGAGGATATTACGCAGATAGTTAAACTGCAACTGGAGCAACTCAAAAAAATGCTCGCTAAACAACATATCACTATTGATGCGACTAATGAAGCCATTGCTTACCTCGCCCAACGTGGTTATGACCCGCAGTACGGGGCTAGGCCCATAAAAAGAGTGATCCAGAAAGAGGTGTTAAACAGCCTCTCAAAAGAATTACTCGGGGGTAAAGTTAAGGCAGATAGTATTGTGCTAATAGATTCTTTTGATGACGGTCTGGTGTTTAGAAATCAAAATGAGTTAGTCAATTAATCCTGATAATAATTGAAAAATGTACCCTTTCGATTTACATCGTCCAAGGGTACATTTTTTTTATGAATTAAAATACCATACAGTATATAGATTTTTTATCTTCGTATAAAATTGAAGATCTATGCCTACCAAAGCTGAGAGAACCACTGCATACATTATTGAAACTGTAGCCCCAATCTTCAATAAGCACGGCTATGTCGGAACCAGTATGAACGACCTTACCGAAGCAACAGGTCTTACAAAGGGAGCATTATACGGTAATTTTGAAAATAAAGAGGCCCTTGCCCTTGCCGCTTTTGAATATAACAGTACACGACTTCTCAAGGCAATTGATGACAAGTTGAATACCGAAGGTACAGCTCTGGAAAAATTATTTTGCCTTACTGATTTTTATCGCAATTATGACAATTTCACTGCAAGTATGGGAGGTTGTCCCGTTTTAAATGTAGGGGTAGATGCCAAATATAATAATGCGCCTCTAAAGGCGGCAGCCAATGAAACAATACGCACAATTGAAGGGAAAATTGCTTTGATTCTGGAAAATGGGGTAAAGAATAATGAGTTGAAACTACCGGTTACTCCTTTACAATTTGCAAAACAATTATTTACTATGATTCAAGGAGCTATAGCTATGGCAACAATTACAGGTGACAGAAAATATCTTATTAATACAATTGCGTACCTTGATGTTTTAGTTAAAAAAGAAATCAAAAAATAGTTAATTACTTACCTACAACTCTATAAATCCAGGTTTTACCGGTATAACGCCCTCCAAATTTAGAATCCCTGGCTTTTCTTGCTTCTTGCATTGAATCATACCTTTTTAAATACACGTAGTTATATTTATTCTTCGCCCTATAGAATGATTTAGGTTGCAACCCTTCATCAGACAACTTCTTGACAAAAGCTTCGAAGTATTTTTTGGTGCCAAAGACGTTAGTTATTAAATAATAGCCGGGTTCTAAGCCCTTCTCAGAAGCTACTTCTTCGTATACTTCACCTTTTTTCAATACTATTACTTCTTCTGCAGCTTTTTCTTTTTCCAGGGCCTTATTAATAGAATCCTGTTTTGTCTTTTCTTTGAGTTTCAAGACCTCTGCCAATTCTTCAGCCTGTTTGACGGCATTTAATGAGTCTGTCCTCCTTTTCTCCTGTTGCGCTTTTATGACAGCAATCGCGGCCGCCTCTTTAGCTATACTGACGGAGTCCTTTCTTTTCTTTTCAGCCTGTTCTTGGGCTTTTGCCAATTCAATTTGTTGGTTTACAGTTGCAATTGAGTCATTTCTTTTCTTTTCTGCCTGTTCTCCGGCTTTTGCCAATTCAATTTGTTGGTTTGCAGTTGCAATTGAATCCTTACGTTTCTGATTCTGAAGTTCTTCCAGTGCTAATATATTTGCTGCCTTAACGGCCGCCAGAGAATCTTGTTTTCTTTGGGCTTCCAACAATGCCAATTCTTCGTTTGTCTGCTGCTGTTCTGTCTCCAAAATAACTTCCTCTTCAACTTCAAAGACTTGTTGCCCAAAACTAAAAGCAGTCACAATTTCAAAACTCGGATCCTCACCCTTGATCTCCGAACTGGTGCCAAATTCAACCAAAGCACCAAGAGACAGCTTTTTAAAGAAGCGTCCCCCTATTCCGGTAGAAATGCCGTAAAAATTATTATATCCAAGTTGGGCCCAGAATTTTGGCGTAGAAAAAAAGGCGTTAAATCCTATTTGATTGTCAAAATCGGGTAAACGCTTATAGTAAAGAGTTGGTCTTATATAAGAGGTAGAAGACTCACCAAACATATTTATTGGGAAATCATAACTTGCCAGACCCATATAAATTAAACCCGAAGCACTGGCATTACCTTCATTGGTTGTAAAGTTTCTGTCGACCAAATTCTCCATAGCGATACCAAAACTAAAAGCATTCAACTGAAGTTTAACAGCGGGTGCAATTTGAAGAATAAAGTTACTTTTTTCTTCAAATATTGGTAAACCTATATCGGGATTCAAAATAAAATCTTTGGCCAGCTTTCGTTGGAAACCAATGACATTGATACCCAGCGTTATTTGGGTTTTGGTACTCAACTCAAAGTTATAGGCATAATTTAGCAGACCCCCTCGATTTACAAAAACGCCTGTATTATGTTGAATGAACCCACCTCCAATACCAGATTCCTCGTTTAACTTTCGAGAATAGTTTAAAAATAAGGTTGTGGGGTTGCCATCCAGGGTCTGCCATTGCCATCTGGTCCATAATGCTACAGATTGTGGATTATTTCTATCCAACAAAAATGCCGGACTTAATAAACTACTATTAAATTCCGTAAGGTTATGCTGCCTGAAGTCATAAGGTAATTCCGGCTCCTGAGATTTCACCGCAAATAGGGTCAAAACCATGCCTAGAAACAGGATTTTATGCAACATAACTATGGAAAAAACAAAGGGTTAACATACTAATTTTGCTGAAATACAGTTAAATTAGAGCACTCATTCAACATATACAAACAATCTAGCATGAAAACAATTAAACTTCTAATCTTTGCCTTTTTATTAACAGGCTTTATCTCTTGCAAAGATGATCAAAAATTATCAGATACTTATGTTGAGCCCGCGGTATCTACTTATTATTTCATAAGACATGCAGAAAAGATCAGAAGTAATTCAGAAGACATAGATCCTGAACTAAGCCAAAAAGGACTTGGAAGAGCCATGCACTGGGCAGAAATATTGAATGATGTTGAACTTGATGCAATTTATTCCACAGATTTCGAGAGGACAATTATGACCGCCGCCCCAACTTCTGTTAAGCAGGAAATTACTGTGCAATATTATGACCCGTCCAATATTGAGATTGAGCAATTTAAAATGGATAATTTAGGCAAAAATGTTCTTATAGTCGGACATAGCAATTCAACCCCAGATTTTGTAAATAAGATGCTGGGAGAAGATAAATATGCCGCCATGGATGATTATGACAATGGCAGTCTTTTTATTATCCAGATAACTGATAAAAATGTATCTGTCAATCGTTTACATTTCAATTGTAATTGTCCGGATTAACTTCAATATCTTCCAAGCTAATTGTCGATAGAAGTTCTAATTCTTTGGTTTTGAAAAGTGCTTCCAGCTCATACACAGAAATATTGGCTGCAGCTTTATAATTATTATAATCAACAAACCGAATACCATTTATTATTCTTTCATTAAACGCTTCGCGAAATCTTGTTCCTCCACCATCCACATTAAATTCATATGCTAAGTAATCTGGCTTAAATGTCTCTTTATTAAACCAATATATATAAATATCATCAAAATCTTCGCCTCCATCTTTTTTATCAAAAGTAACTTCGACCTTATAGTATTGTCTATCCCCTATTTGAGTTTCTCCAAGAAGCTTTTTATTTACCGCTGGGTCATTTAAGCCATATGGAAGATACGCGAAATAATGAACAGAATTTATTGAATTTGAATATTTGGTGGCCATTGAGTCGGCTACAATTACAGCGTTGCCATTTATGTGTCGTTGAAAACTATTGTGCTTTAGAATATCCAAAATGGAGGTCGAATCTTTATTAATAATTCGCTTTAATATTTTTCTTCCTGAACTATTTTCTAATTCATACCTAACATCACGTAAGGCGAAGGATATATTACACGTTCTGTACAGATTACCACCAGAAATATCTATGGATTTGTCTATAATATCCTGGACGACAATATTATCTGAATTCTTATTCCTGCAGCCAATTGTTATAAATAAGATAATTATGATTGTAAATCTCAACATAGAAAAGTTTTTACAGTAATCGTAAAAGTCTTGTTTTCTTTACACTTTTCATAAAAATAAATTCGATTTTCAATATATAGTACTCTGGTATTTGTTCTTACTTTTACTACTTATGCAGAAAGCCATAAATATAAAAAACAAAAAAGCTCGTTTTGAATATGAATTCCTGGATACCTATATAGCAGGAATTGTACTTTCAGGAACCGAAATAAAATCTATTCGACTGGGTAAAGCTTCCATCACAGAAAGTTTTTGTGAGTTCAATGAACTGGGAGAACTTTTTGTCATAAATATGCAAGTTGATGAATATTCACACGCCACGCATTTTAATCACATACCTAAAGCTGCGCGCAAACTTCTGTTAAAAAAGCAAGAATTAAGAAAACTGCAGAAAGAAGTAAAAAATACAGGACTTACTATTATTCCCTTAAATCTTTTTGTAAATGATAAGGGATTAGCTAAACTTAAAATTGTCCTGGCAAAAGGAAAAAAAATATATGACAAACGGGATAGCATTAAGGATAGAGACAATAAAAGAGATCTGGATCGTCTTAAAAAGAGTTTTAATAACTAAACTCCGTATTATTAAATAAGAGCTGCAAGTGAATTAATCAATTTTTATCTTCTAAAAGTGGAACGAATCGAAAGGAACCAAATTCCTGCCGTTCAAATTCCTTCTCAGATTTTCTAATTATACGCGTCATAATCTGATCATCTAAACCTACGGGGATTACCAATTTACCTCCAATTTTTAATTGAGATAGCAGAGCCTTAGGTATTTCAGGAGCCCCGGCAGTTACTATAATGCCATCAAAAGGAGCCTCCGCCGGAAGACCCTTATATCCATCTCCAAAACTAAATTTTTTGGGTCTGTATCCCATTTTCTTGAAAAATAAAGAAGTTTTTTTGAATAATTCCAATTGTCGTTCAATGGTAAACACCTTGGCCTTCAATTGTAAAAGCACGGCCGTCTGATAACCACTTCCTGTTCCAATTTCTAATATTTTATCCCCAGGATTTAATTCTAATAACTCCGTTTGGAAGGCTACAGTGTATGGCTGCGATATGGTTTGCTCAGCAGCAATGGGAAAGGCTTTATCCTGGTAAGCGTGATCTTCAAAACTACTATCCATAAATAAGTGCCTTGGAACCGCTCTGATAGCGTCTAAAACATTTTTATTTTTTATATTCTTGGCAGCAATAATATCTACAAGTTTATTGCGCATTCCCTTATGTTTGAAAGTATCTTTCAATAGTTTGGTTTTGTGTTGCTAAAATTAGAAAATCAAATTGGAAATAGGTGTATTTTCCAAGTGATACATTGGCATAATTTAGAATTAATCTCCTTATTTTTGAAAAAACATAAACTTATGCTCAAAGTTGGCGTATTAGGTGCAGGACATTTAGGTAAAATTCATTTGCGCCTTCTTAATGAATCCTCTGAATATGATTTAATTGGATTTTTTGACCCGGATGCTGAGAACGGTGAAAAGGTTGCAGCCGAATTTGGCTATTCCTATTTTGAAAATATAGATTCCTTAATGGACGAGGTAGACGTTGTAGATATTGTCACACCCACCTTATCGCATTACGAGTGTGCGAAGAAAGCGATGGAGAAAGGAAAACACGTTTTTATCGAAAAACCCATTACCAACACTTTGAAGGAAGCAGAGGAGCTTCTGATAATTGAGGATGTGAATCAGGTGAAAGGACAGGTGGGACATGTAGAACGATTCAACCCCGCTTTTGGAGCAGTTAAAAATAATATTAAGGACCCTATGTTTATTGAAACTCACCGGCTCGCAGAATTCAACCCCAGAGGGACTGATGTACCGGTGGTATTAGATTTAATGATACACGATATAGATGTAATTCTTAGTGTAGTCAACTCCGAAGTAAAAAGAATTAACGCCAGTGGCGTATCCGTAATTAGTAAATCACCAGATATTGCCAATGCCAGAATTGAATTTGAAAATGGATGCGTTGCTAATCTTACTGCTAGTAGAATCTCATTAAAAAACATGAGAAAATCAAGGTTTTTTCAGCGAGACGCATATATATCTGTGGATTTCCTTGAAAAACAAGTCGAAGTTGTTAAAATGAAAGACGCTCCTGAAAAACCCGGAGAATTTGATATGGTACTTCAGAACGCGGAAGGAGATAAAAAACAGATTTATTTTGAAAATCCCGAAATTCTAAATAATAATGCAATCCAGGATGAACTTGAAACCTTTGCAAAGGCTATAAATAATGATACCACTCCTGTGGTAACTTTAAAACAGGGAGCTCAGGCATTGGATGTAGCTTTACAGGTAATTTCGTCTTTCAAAAACTAATGGGTTTAGAGTAAAAAGTGCATTAAGTAATTTTCACTGATTAATCAGCATAAAATGATAACAACAATTGCAGTAATAGGAGCAGGTACGATGGGTAATGGAATTGCGCATGTATTTGCGCAAAATGGTTATAAAGTTCACTTAATTGACATCTCGCAGGAGTCTGTAGACAAAGGGACTTTAACAATTTCCAATAATCTGGATAGGATGCTGTTAAAGAATGTCATTACTAAAAATGAAAAGATAAGTACATTAGAGAATATTTCTACATATACCTCATTGAAGGAAGGGGTAAATGGAGTTGGGCTGGTAATTGAAGCTGCAACCGAAAATGTGGAATTAAAATTATCCATTTTTAAAGAACTCGACAGCTCTTGTGACGAAAATACGATTCTGGCGACTAATACGTCTTCCATTTCAATAACGCAAATTGCGGCAGTTACCCAAAGAGCAGACAAGGTAATTGGAATGCACTTTATGAATCCGGTACCCATAATGAAATTAGTAGAGATTATTAGAGGTTATAATACAAGCGATCTAGTTACCATAACGGTGATGGAAATTTCTGAAAAATTAGGTAAAATAGCCACGGAAGTAAATGATTATCCCGGATTCGTATCAAACAGAATTCTTATGCCTATGATAAATGAAGCAATCGAAACCCTTTATAACAATGTGGCTGGTGTATCAGAAATTGATACGGTAATGAAATTAGGTATGGCGCATCCTATGGGGCCACTACAATTAGCGGACTTCATTGGACTTGACGTATGCCTTTCAATTCTGAATGTTATGCATAACGGGTTCAAAAATCCTAAATACGCCCCATGTCCACTTCTTGTTAATATGGTAATGGCGGGTAAAACCGGAGTTAAATCTGGAGAAGGATTTTACGACTATTCAGAATCACGAAAGGCAGAAAAAGTAGCCACTCAATTCGCCCATTAGATCTATGGCAGTTATTAAACCATTTAAAGCAATACGACCGGCAAAGGATAAAGTGTCATTCGTTGCTTCACGTTCTTACGAAGAATATTCAAAAAAAGAATTAGACTGCGTCTTAAACTACAATCCATTTTCTTTTTTACATATAATTAATCCAGGAAACAGGTTTAATAAAAAAGTCTCCGGCGTGGAGCGTTTTAAACTTGTACATAACCGTTATTTGGAGTTTTTAGAAGACCAAATTCTTTTAAAGGACGACGAGGAAAGCTTTTATATTTATAAAATAGAAAAGGATAATTTTAATTGCTGTGGAATTATATGTGCAACCAGTACTGAAGATTACAGGAATTCTGTAATTAAAAAACACGAAAACACACTTGAACGCCGGGAAAAATTATTTGCTAATTATCTCCAATTAGTTCAGTTCAAAGCAGAACCGGTTTTGATGATTTATCCCGATTCAGGTGAAATATCGAATATAGTTGATAAGGAGACTTCAAATAATCCAGAATGTCATTTTACAACACCCGATAATGTAACGCATACGCTTTGGAAGATTTCAGAAGAAAGTACTTTAGAACAATTACAGAATGAATTTGGCAAAGTGAATTCCTTATATATAGCTGATGGCCATCACAGAAGTGCATCTTCCAATCTTTTATCGATTTTATCGAAAAAGAAAAACCCTGATCATACCGGTAGCGAACCTTATAATTTTATATTGAGTTATTTAATCCCAGAATCAGAAATTAAAATCTTTGAATTTAACAGGATGGTTCGAGATTTAAACGGGCTTACGACTGAGGAGTTTCTTGTAAAACTCGATGAATTTTTTAGGATTAAGAATCATGGCAATCAATTGTACAGACCAAATAAAAAGCATCATTTTAGCATGTATCTTAAGGGCTCATTTTATTCATTATACCTAAGGAAAAGTGTTTATAAATTTACCGATGCCCTGAGTAAACTCGATACCCAGATTTTATACAAGACTATTCTTGAACCTATACTAGAAATAAAAGATTTAAGAAATGACAAACGAATCCAATATGGTTATGGGAAACGCAATGTCCTTAAGATGAAAGATGAAGTTGACAGTGGGAATTTTGCAGTAGGTTTTGGTTTGGTCCCATTAGACGTCGAAGAGATAAAGGCAATAGCTGACGCAGGATTGGTTATGCCCCCAAAAAGTACATACATTGAACCAAAACTCAGAAGTGCACTCGCCATATACGATTTAGGTACATCAGAAAGTTAAATATTCAGCTTAATGCCATCTACTATTATCAGAACCATAAAAAGCGTAGAGCGGTCATGTAAAGCATATAATTAACTAATTTCAAATTAAAAATAAGTGTCCATAAAAATAAATCTACTTAAAATTCTTGATGATCTTCCCAAAGAGATAAGCCTGGTTGCTGTATCCAAAACAAAAACCAATGAAGAAATAATGGAAGCCTATAAAGCTGGCCAGCGTAATTTTGGGGAAAACAAAATTCAGGAAATGGCTCTTAAATGGAGTGAATTACCCAAAGATATTGAATGGCACATGATAGGACATGTACAAACCAATAAGGTAAAATACATGGGTGAGTTTGTATCATTAATTCATGGTGTGGATAGTCTAAAACTACTAAAGGAGATTAACAAACAAGCCATAAAACATAATCGTAAGATTAATTGCTTACTTCAGATGCATATTGCTCAGGAACAAACAAAATTTGGACTTAATGAAACAGAGTTATTTGAAATAATAGGTGCTGAGGAGTTTGGAAATCTCAAAAATGTGAATGTAAAGGGATTGATGGGTATGGCCACTTTTACCGATAACCAAGAACAAATACGTAAGGAATTTTCATATTTAAATTCAATCTACTCAAAATTAAAAAATAGAAAACCCGATGTAAATGTACTATCAATGGGTATGAGTGGAGATTATAAAATTGCAATTCAGCACGGCAGTACAATGGTACGCATAGGAAGTAGTATCTTTGGTATTAGAAATAACTAATGTAATTTAGGTATACCAGAATTTTGTTATAAAACAGTACATGTACGCCATACTTGACATAGAAACTACGGGAGGAAAATATAATGAAGAAGGGATCACCGA
>CBDTVT010000042.1:0-19986 GCA_965364275.1 uncultured Eudoraea sp.
GCTAGGCGCAGCTCTGCAAAAGCTTGTACAACGGTTCGAATCCGTTCGATGCCTCCAAAAACCTCTCAATTAATGAGGGGTTTTTTATTTTAAGTACTTGTTACTCTCTTATATATTCAATTCCCTGCTCTATGTTTAATTTGTCTTTCGGCAGAAAACCTTTAATAATAAGTACAAGTCCGCATATAATCAGTATTACTCCCAGGGCTTTCTTAACCCAACGAATCCTTTCTGTGGTAAGCTTACGCCGAAGTTGCTTTGCCAGTAGTATTTTGAAGATGTCCGTAATGAAATAAGCCCCAAGCATTGTCGAAAAGAACACAATAATTCTATCGGGTTTGTTATCAAGGCTTGGGCCCACTATTATAATAACACCCAGCCAAAACACAAGCACTCCGATATTAATAAAGTTGAGCAGGAAACCTTTAATAAAAAGACTTAAGTAACCACCTTTTCTTGGTTTGATATCTTGTCTTCCTTTTACATAGTCTTTGTTAAAAAAAGTGGTAAGGCCGTAAATAAGAAGAATTACACCCCCAAACACATAAAGGCCTGGTTGATTGCTTAAATTTTCCAGTAATTGAAAACTACTGAAATATGCAATTGTAACAAAAATTATGTCTGCCAGAATAACGCCCAGGTCAAAAAACAAGCCTGCCCTAAATCCTTTTGTTGCGCTAGTTTCCAGAAGTACAAAAAAAACAGGCCCAATCATAAAGGCTAATAAAAAACCTAAGGGTATCGCTGCCTGAATATCTTCTATCATTAAACTATAGAATTCCTTTACATTCTTGTTACTTTACCTCCAAAAACAGTTTTTTCGTCCATTTTTGTCGGATCGCCATAAACTAACACTTCTCCTCCGGCTTTTACGGTAGCCTTTACGTAATCTGAAGCGAAAATCTCCGCGTTGGATCCCGCATTTACATTTACAGTAGTAAATTTTGTTTTAAATTCTTTTCCTAAATAAGAACCACCCGTATTGATTGCTACATCTTGTACATCCGATGTTCCCGTGGCGGCTATAACTCCTCCTGAAACAGATCTGATTAACATCTGTTCTACCTCAGCCTTTATTCTTAACTCACCTCCCTCCTGAGCCTTTAATTCAATCACTTCCTGACTAATTATATCTTCCGAGGTAATTCTTGCGTCTTCATTAACGTCAATTACAAGTAAATCTTGTGAATAATAAAGATTTACAAATGTCCTGTATCCGCTAAAAATCTTGGTAATTTCCATGCGGATTTTAAGAACTCCATCTGTATTTACAAAATTAACTTTATCTGTATTTGCTCCGGTAATTACGGCTTTATCTTCATTTGATTTTATCAAGTTCACAGATATTCCATCATAGGCTTTAACCTCTGTGAATTTCGTCAAATTTATATTGATTTTTTCATCCTGAGGTCTTACCGCCAGCATAAAAAACAGGAAGAAAACAAAGAGTATTACTTGTTTCATCATGTTGGTTTTAGTGTATATCTAATGAAAATAAACAAATTCTGTTCCAAAAATTATTTATTCTTCAGGTTTGCCTAAAAGTGAGAAATCTAAATGGCGTTTTACTAAATCTGTACTTTTTACCATTACCCTCACCGTATCTCCAAGCTGGTACTTTTTATGTGTGCGTTCACCAATTATAGCATATTCACTTTCATCAAAGGTATAATAATCATCCTTTATATCTCTTATTCGCACCATGCCTTCACATTTGTTTTCAATTATTTCAACATAAATTCCCCATTCTGTAACTCCCGAAATAACACCTGTAAATTCTTGATCTTTATGATCTTGCATAAACTTTATCTGCATATATTTAATAGAATCACGTTCCGCACTAGCTGCTAAACCTTCCATATCTGAAGAGTGCTTACACAATTCCTCATAAATTTCCTTTTTAGGAGATTGACCTCCGTCTAAATAATATTGCAATAATCTATGCACCAACACATCAGGATAACGCCTTATAGGTGATGTAAAATGCGAATAAAAATCAAAAGCTAAACCGTAATGTCCAATATTGTCTGTACTGTAAATTGCTTTACTCATGCTTCGAATAGCTAAAGTATCTACAAGATTTTGTTCTTTCTTACCTTTAACATCCTCCAGTAGCTTATTTAAGGAGCTGCTAACAGCTTTTTTGTCCTTTAAGTCAAGCTTATGTCCAAAACGATAAATAATACTGTTTAGTGCCATTAACTTTTCTTCATTTGGCTGATCATGAATTCTATATACAAATGTTTTTGTTGGTTTTTGTTTACCAATAAACTCTGCTACTTTTCTATTTGCCAATAACATAAACTCCTCAATTAACTTATTTGAATCTTTAGCTTCCTTAAAATAAACACCCTGGGGTTCGTTTTCAGCGTTAAGATTGAATTTAACTTCTACTTTATCGAAAGAAATAGCTCCGGAATCCATCCTATCATTCCGCATTTTTTTAGCTAAACGATTTAAAGTATTAATTGCATAAACAGTATCCTCACCTACAGTGTAGGCCTTGTTTCGTATTGAAACAGACTCAGGTATTGATTTTTCGCCGGTTTCCAATATATATTGGGCCTCCTCATATGCAAATCGTTCGTTTGAATTTATAACTGTACGTCCAAACCATTGGTTTTTTATTGAACAATGGTCATCCATTTCAAAAATAGCAGAGAATGTATACTTATCCTCATGTGGTCGTAATGAACAAGCATTATTAGATAATACTTCAGGTAACATGGGTACAACCCGGTCTACCAGATAAACAGAGGTCGCTCTTTCATAAGCTTCTTCTTCTAATATGGTATCTGGTTTTAGATAATGAGAAACATCGGCAATATGGATACCAATTGAGAAATTACCGTTTTTTAAGATTTCAAACGATAAGGCATCATCAAAATCTTTTGCATCCTTTGGATCTATCGTGAATGTAAGAAGTTCTCTTAAGTCTTTTCTCTTTAAAATTTCCTCCTTTTTTATTGAAGTATCTAAAGTATTTGCATAATTTTCTACTTCAGCAGGAAATTCAGAAGGCAATCCATATTCAGCTAATATGGCATGAATTTCTGTATGGTGTTCACCTGGTTTCCCAAGTATTTCAATTATTTTACCAGATGGGGATTCGGCTTTCTCAGGCCATTCTATAATTTCTACTAGTACTTTTTCCCCATTCTTTGCTTTACCTACGTTTTCAGGAGGTATAAATATATCTGTATACATTCTTATATCTGTGGGTCGTATAAATGCGAATGTTTTCTGTAAATCTACTATACCAACAAATCTTTTCTTTTTTCGCTCCAGAATTTTTTTAATCTCTCCTTCTGGTTTTTTATTACTTTTCTTATTAAATATATCTACTTCAACAATATCACCATGAAAAGCTCTATTTACTCTATTATAAGGTACAAAGATGTCATTCTCTAATTCATCTACAACAACGTAAGCATTTCCTCTTGCTGTAATATCTACTTTTCCCTGATAATAATTTCCATTTGTGACTGCCTGGTATTTACCTCTTATATTTTCCAGAATGCGTTTTTCATTTTTTAACTCCCCTAATCTTCTAATTAATAAATTTCTGCTTTCAGTATCAATAAGTTCTAGTTTTGAAGCAACTTGTTTATAATTAAAACTCTTTGATGGTTCCTTTTCCAGGACAGTGAATATACCCTTTGTAATTTCATTTTTTTTGTGGCTTTTTGCACGTTTCTTTTTCTTCGACATTAATTCTTTATTTGGGTGGAAAATTACGAATTATAATCCAGAGCATTTTATTCATTAAATTACATTTAGATAAACTCACTTAGTAAATAACATATCAACAGTTATTTATTTATTTATTTATTGTTTTATTAAATTATATATAAAATGATGGTTATGATAGCTTGTTAGTACCACTTATAAATTTTTTGAAGATTTGTTGCTATAAACAAGTAAAAGACTTTATTGACAATTTAGATATTACTATATATACTAATAGTCAATAACTTAAGTTTTTTATGAACGACTATTAATAAGTGGTTTCAACATAGAACTACTTACAAGTAATTTCTTATTTATTGTTAACTACTATACTATTTCCTTTAATATCTTTCTGCTAAGTAATAAGAATAAGATTTTTTAAATATCAACAGGTTTTGTAAAGCACTTTTTTAAGCAGACTAAAAAAAATTGTACTTATTTCTTATCCTCCGTTATTAACAAATCACTAAAATAAACACTAACCTCTTAACCAAACAGTTACGTTTTTTTTTAAATTACTATGTTAACAATATTAAGAATTAGGTATACCAATGGTATTTGTAACTTTGTATTAATTGTAAATACCCTTATACTATGAAAATATCAATTGGTAATGATCATGCCGGGACGGAATATAAACTGGCAATCGTAGGTCTTCTTAAATCTATGAGTATAGACGTAATCAATCACGGTACAGACGGCTCAGATAGCGTAGATTATCCTGATTTTATACATCCCGTTGCAATTGACGTTGAAAACAATAATGCCGATTCAGGAATTATTGTTTGCGGTAGTGGAAATGGCGCAAGTATGACCGCTAATAAACATCAGGGTGTTAGAGCTGCACTTTGTTGGAACAGAGAAATAGTAGAATTAGCAAGGGAGCACAACAACGCAAACATCCTAAGCCTTCCTGCCCGTTTTATTTCACTTAATCAGGCTTTGGATATGGTTAAAACTTTTCTTAATACAAAATTTGAGGGTGGGAGACACGAGAGAAGGGTTGATAAAATACCTTGTTCTTAAAGAAATTACATGGGCCATTCACATTCTCATAATCACTCACATTCCCACAACCATCCGGATTTAAAAGGGAGAAATCTGTTTATTACAATAATTCTTAATATAATAATAACTGTTGCCCAGATTATTGGAGGAATCATATCGGGAAGCCTCGCTTTGTTATCAGACGCACTCCACAATTTTAGCGATGTCCTATCCTTAGTGATAAGTTATGTGGCCACATTATTATCAAGGAAGCAAGCCTCTGTAAACAAAACTTTTGGATATAAGAGAGCTGAAATAATTGCGGCTTTTGTTAATTCTTCAACCTTAATTGTTGTTGCAATAATATTAGTGAAAGAGGCTATTGAAAGATTTGTAAACCCTGTTGAAATTGAATCGAATTTAGTTATATGGCTGGCATTGTTAGGGATTGCAGCAAATGGATTTAGTGTTCTTTTAATTAAGAAAGACGCTAAAGTAAACATGAACATGAAATCTGCATACCTTCATTTGTTTACAGATATGATGGCTTCTGTTGCTGTTCTAATAGGTGGGCTGTTGATGAAGTTTTATGAGTTATATTGGGTAGATCCTCTTCTAACCATCATAATTGCCCTTTATCTTATTTATATGGGATATGACCTTTTGAAATCTTCTACCAGAGTCTTAATGCTTTTTACCCCGAATACCATAGAAGTTCAGCAAATAGTATCAGCTATCACTAAAATACAAGCTGTAAAAAATGTACACCATGTGCACATCTGGCAGCTAAATGAAGACGAGGTACACCTGGAAGCACATGTCGATTTTGATGAGGATATAAAACTATCAGAATTTGATCAAATTCTGGAGAAAATTGAAGAAGAAATATATCATAAATTTGGTATAAACCATTTGAACATACAGCCCGAATTTGGCAAATGCGATAGTAAAAAAGTTATAGTGCAGGATTAATAGATGGATATTCAAACAAAATCTTTTCAAGACCTGACCAATCAGGAACTCTATCAGATTCTTCAATTACGAACTGAGGTTTTTGTAGTGGAGCAGGATTGTGTATATCAGGATATGGACGGAAAAGATATCAAAGCTTTGCATGTTATAGGCACAAAGAAAAATGAGATTATAGCTTATACCCGGATTTTTAAACCCGGTGATTATATGGATCACGCGAGCATAGGGCGTGTGGTAGTCAGCAAATCTGGAAGGCAAGGGGGATATGGAAAAGAAATAATGCTGGCTTCAATTAAAGCCATTAAGGATAATTTTAATGCGACCATCATTCATCTTTCAGCACAGACCTATTTGCAGAAATTCTATAATGAATTAGATTTCACAGCTGTTGGCGAAACTTATTTGGAAGATGACATCCCGCATATTCTTATGGTAAAAGAATAGTCTGATTTCTGCATGCACAACCTTATTATTTCAATAAAATTTTTAGTCAAAAACATTAGCCAGGTGCTTTTGGTCCGGCCTTCGGTGTTTACTTAATAAACTAACAATAATATAGGTTATCAGCGCAAACAAAAAGGCAGGTATAATCTCGTGTATATCCTCTAGATCGGGATACCTAAATCGAAACCCGAATCGCCATATAATGTTTACCAACATACCGACAATCATTGAAGCCAGTGCACCGAGGTCTGTACCCCATTTAAAATAAAGACCACCAAAAATAGCAGGGAAGAAACTCGCAGCAAAAACAGCCCCTGCAAATGCAGTTAGTTCTACTATTCCCGCCATTGGATATAAGGTAAGAATATAAACCATCAGACAATAAATCCCCATAAACCATTTAGTCCTGGGTATAATTTTATTAACCGGCATTGGTTTTACAACGTGCCATATATCATTTACAAAAGCAGTTCCTATAATAATGATAACTGACGCTAAAGAAGACATACCTGCGGCGAATAATCCGGCAACACAAATACCGCTTACAAGTTTATTATCAAACTTATTCAGCATAAAACCAATTACTTCATCAGTATTATTAATAAGATAATTCGCCTCCTCAACAGTTGTCATCCCATGTACCAAAGCACCCAGCCCCATAACACAAACGAGAGAAACACCTAAAAAAACAGGAGTCCAAATCATCGCGAAGCGCATGCTTTTTGCGTTATTGATGGAGTAAAACCGAATAAGATTTTTAGGTTCTGAAATCTGTTTCATTCCAATTGAGAGTCCAATTCCAATTATATAGAGAAAGGATACCAATTTACCGAAAACTACAAGACCATCACCTATGGGTTTCCCAGACTTTGTAAGGTGTTCCGTAAAAGAGATGCTATCTAAGACGTTATCAACACCACCTAAATAAATAAAAGGGATCATCAACATTAATATAGCTACACCAAACATAATAATTCCCTGAATGGCATCAGTCCACAAGACACTATACATCCCACCCCAAATGGTATATACACAGGTAATAAAAATAATTGCAAAAGCACCATATTCATATGGAACATCTAAAACAGAAGTAAGAACATGAGCACAACCTTTAGCTATACCTACCATATACCATATTGTCGCAAAAAGGATTATAAACGCAGACAAAACACGAATGCTTTTAGCTAAATTGCTTTTATAGCGTAAATGAAAGTAATCAGGAATTGTGAAGGATTTTAAACGAGCAGTTTGATATCTCATTCTGGGCCCTAAAAGCTGCCAGGAAACCACACAGAAAAACGTCCATATTAGGCCCATCCAAGCCCATGAGAGACCATATTGAAACGAAATACCGGCCTGACCAATATAGGTGTTTGTGCTGGCTGAAGTAGAGAAAAATGCCAGGGAAATAACCCAACCCGGAATTTCCCTTTTAGCAACGAAGTAGCCCTCTACTCCCTGTTTTGCCTTCTTTTTAAAATGCCAACCGATATAAAGGCAACCCGCAACATAAATTGAAGTTAGGACGAGTGTTATATAATGTTCTCTTATGTAGTCCATTATATTGGCTGGTTATCATCATTGTTCCGGTCAACTTTAATATCTCTTTTCATAACCAGAATAGCATTTATAATAACTAATAAGACGATACCTATATAAGGAAACAGGGTTAAAAAATCCATATTAAAAAAGGGGTTTAAGTTCATTTTTGGTTACTTTACCTAAAACATTTCTCGGGAGTTTATTTTGAAGGATATATTTGCGTGGAATTTTATAAGCAGGCAATCTGGTTTTAAGCCATTTAGAAATTTCATCAAAATCCAATGACGTTTTATTTGACACCAAACAAGCGGCTACAACCTCTCCCCATTCCTCATCTTCTACCCCAATTACAGCAGAATCATCTATATCATTATGCTCTCTTAGGACGTCTTCAATTTCCAGCGCAGAAATCTTATAACCGCCCGATTTAATAATGTCAACACTATCACGCCCCAGTATTTTGTACATCCCATTGTGAAACATAGCTATATCACCTGTTATAAACCAGCCATCCTTAGTAAAAGCTTTTCTTGTAGCCTCTTCCTTTTGCCAGTATTCCCTAAACACGCAAGCTCCCTTAATTTGAATTTCTCCGGGCACATCTTCATCAACTATATTATTATCCTTATCTACCAGGCGCAACTCCACCCCGGGTAATGGAAGCCCAACATAGCCCGGACGTCTTTCCGACCGATATGAATTAGAAAGCCCCATACCAATTTCTGTCATCCCATAGCGCTCCAGCAGAGTTTGCCCGGTAATGGATTTCCATTTAATTAAAACAGGAACAGGCAAGGCGGCAGAGCCTGAAACCATAAGCCGTAACTTAGATGCTGCTTCAGACATAAGGATTTGAGTCTCTTTGTTTTCGCCTTCCCAAAACGTAATTAATTTATAGTAAATGGTAGGGACAGCCATAAAAAGAGTCATCTTTCCTGATAAAAGTACCCGCCAAACTTTCTCAGCGTCGAATTTAGCATGAAATTCACAACACGCACCACTCCATAGCGCGCAACTCAATACATTGATAATACCATGAACATGGTGTAAAGGCAGAATATTTAGAATATAATCTTCCTTTTGCCATTCCCAGGCTTCTACAAGGGTGGTAATCTGGGATTGTATAATACCATGAGTGGTAACTACACCTTTGGGTTTATTTGTGGTGCCGCTTGTATACAACATCATAGCCCTTCTGTTGGGTAATAAATCCGGAAGACTCGAAGAATTCTCTTTAAAGACCTCCATTAGAGGAATGATGAACAGGCCTGAGTTTGCTTTAAGTGGCTCAAGAACATCCTGAAAATCTTTATGTACAATTATAACTTTGGCACCCGAATCTTCTATGACATACTCCATTGCCGGCAAAGGGTGTTGTACACATAAAGGCACAGCAATTCCACCTGCAGCCCATATACCCCATTGTACAGCCGTATATTCAAAAGACGGAGGCATTAAAAAGGCTATCCTGGCTTCGTTTAAGTCTGTTGAATTATTTAAAAGATTGGCAGCGACAAAAGATGATAGGACCAACAATTGTTGGTAAGTGTAATCGTTGCCATTAGAAACAATTGCGGTTCTGTCTTTATATAAGTTGGCTTTTTGGAAAAGATCTATCATGGTTTTATCAGTTGCCAGGAATCAATTAAATCAAAGAAAAAGATGAATACAAAGACCTTACAGATGAACTGTTTCGCCCGTTCTAAAAGATTTATCTGCCGCAAGAACAATTTTTAAGCTGTTAACAGCATCGGATAAATGATTAGTCAGGTCCAGGTCTTTTTGAATAGATTTTAGGAAATATTCCTGCTCTAATAAGCAAAGTCCATCGTGATCCGGCTCATCTTCAACGCTGACCAACTCGTCTTTTTTAATAAATTTTCCATTTGAATCCAACTCACTAAAATGTAAAATTAGACCACCGGTTTTGGTATGGCCTTCAACATCATCGGAATCGCCCTTTTTTTCATCAGCAATTGAAACACAGCCCTTAGGCCCGATAACATCTTTTACAAAAAAAGCCGTCTCACTTATCATAGGCCCCCAACCCGCTTCATACCAACCAACAGACCCATCATTAAAGCGAACCTGTAACTGCCCGTAATTATACATGTCAGCACTTATCTCTTCTGTTAATCGGGCTCCAATAGCACTTACGCTCACGGGTTGTGCCCCTGTCATTAAGCACATAATATCAACGTAATGAACTCCACAATCAACAATTGGCGACATAGACCGCATTAGCTGTTTGTGAGTATACCACTTCTCTTCAGAACTTTGTTGATTAAGGTTCATTCGCATTACCAGGGGCTTACCAAGGGTTTGCGCGGTTTCTACAAATTTTGTCCAGGCTGGATGTACCCTTAAAATATAACCAACAACTAATTTTTTCCTTTTCGCTTTAGCCAAATCAACAAGCTCCTGAGCCTCCTCGACCGTTAAGGCTATAGGTTTTTCAACAAATACATGTGCCCCGGCCTCCAGACTTTCTCTCACATAGGTTGCGTGGGTATCGGGATAAGTACTTATAGCCACAGCATAGGGCTTGGTGGCGGCCAAGGCCTTTTTAAAATCACCAAATTTAGGCAAGCCCCCCAATTCCTTAGATAGACGTTCACGACTTTCTGGTTTTCTACTAACCAATCCGGCAATTTCAAAACCGGGTAATTTCTGGTAAGCGCGAGCGTGGCTGGTTCCCATATTTCCGCAACCCACAACAAGGATTTTAATTTTATCCATATTCAGTTCTTATAACATGAAGAATTAAAGCAAGCAAGAGTTCAACAAGCTTAAAAATAGCACACTTTTATTTATTTGATGGCAAATCACCTAAATAAAATATTAGTGAGCTCCCGTAGACCATAGATAGACGAATGGGGTTTGTTAATAAAAGCCATTACAAAAAAGGAACAAGCAGACCTTAATGAAAATGTGCTTTTAATATTTCCTTTACTGATTTGTAATAAGACTTTCCAAACAAATTTAAATGGACCAGTAAATAGTATAACTGATAGATTGCCATACGATTAGATTCACCTGGCTGAGAAGGATTAATTTCAAAATATGCAGAATAGAACGAAGAGCCAAAACCACCAAAAAGACGTGACATGGACAAATCTATTTCGCTATGTCCAAAATAAACAGCGGGATCTATAAGATAGGGCACGCCATTTTCGGCGATTAAGTAATTTCCACTCCATAAGTCGCCATGCAACAAGGATGGATTAACATCCGGACAATAGGAGGTGATTACTGTTCGAAGTTTCTCAACACCAGGGACATCATCTTTAGTTAATAATTTTTGATTTATAGCAGCTTGAAATTGCGGACTTAATCGCTCTTTTATATAAAATGAAATCCAATTGTTATGTTTTTGGTTGGACTGAGGTAAATTCCCAATAAAATTTGGATTTTCCCATCCATAATAAACGGAACTGGTTTGATGCATTGCCGCGAGTTGAGCACCAAAAATTTCCAAATCCTTGGATTCAGGGCTTTTAGAGGGGACATACTCCATTAACAAACAAGCTCCTTCTTCTAGCTCATTAACAGCGTAAACAACAGGGGTTTTTAAGGTTTTGGTTTTAGTAATAGCTTTCAAACCATCCGCTTCAGCTTCAAACATGGACTTGGCTGTCGGGGAACTATTTAATTTGCAAAAAATGCGATCAGAATCTGTAGATAGCAAAAAAGCCCTGGAAATATCCCCACCAGAAACAGGCACACAGTTTTTGATTTTGGTTCCAAGGAGCAAACCAATAGAATCTTTAAGCTCAGGCTTCATTTTTCTTAATTAAAAAGACTCTCAGGCATTCTCTTCTATTTATAAAGAACTTTATAATACTCATCAGCCATTCTGCGGCTTGTAAAGGCTGGTACAACCCCATCAATTCCTTTAAAAACCATTTCCTGCCATTTCTTAGGGTTCCCATAGAACGAAGGAAGAACGTGCTGTTCCAGGGTATTATAGAGATTATCGCTGTCAAATTTATCCTGTTCCCAGGCAGGAGATTTATAATCCGCTTCAGGAAGAACAAATGAATTCTCTCCATCTACAGCAAATTCCGGGATCCAGCCATCGTTAATGGTTAAGTTTATTGAGCCATTCATAGCAGCAGTCATCCCACTAGTTCCAGAAGCTTCCCGGGTAATTCTTGGGGTATTCAACCACACATCGGAACCTGTTTTAAGTTTTCGCGAAAGCTCCATTTCATATCCAATAAGGACCGCCATATTCGTTTTATATTTTGTATAATTTACTAAGTGATTAAACATATCTATAGAATAATAATCTGTTGGATATGGTTTCCCTGCCCAAATAATCTGAACCGGATAGTCTACTGAAGACGCAAGTTTTTCAAAACGCTCAAGATCATATAATAATAGGTCTGCCCGTTTATATTGAGCAAATCTTCTTGCCCAGACTATGGTAAGGACATTGGGATCAAAAAGTTTCCCCGTCTGATCTAGCACAACATCAAAAAGTTGGGTTTTTAATTCCAGTTTTCGCTTTTTAAACGCTTTTTCATTCAGACCCTTCCAGGCCTTTGCAAGAACACTATCCTGCCAAAAACGCTGGTTTTGTGAATTGGTTATCGGGATAATTTTACTTGTCCCCTTAAAACTATTCCACATATTGTTGGCCACAACAGCGTGGAGCCTGGAAACAGCATTTACCCTTTTAGCCATTCTGAGTGCGGCTACCGTATAGTTTAGCATATCATCATTAACCACTTCTTTTAGCAACTCATCTTCCGAAAGGGTTCTTCCAAAAAAACCACAACTATTCAGCAGATGCCCATTTCGCTCGGTGTTACCGGCTTTTTCGGGAGTATGTGTGGTAAAAAACATTTGATTTTTGGTAATTCCATTATTACGCAGGTAATAAAAAGCAGGTAATGCATGTCCTTCGTTTAAATGATATATGTCTGCCCCTCCTAATTCCTGAACAACCTTAGCACCTCCAATGCCAAGCACAATATTTTGCGAGATACGTGTTAATGTATTGTTATCATATAAATGGTCTGTAATGGTTTTAGACAAATGATCATTACCAGGGACATCCGTGGTAAGGAGATAGATTGGAACAGAGCCAAACACTTCCGGTTTAAGAACATAGGCCCGTACTTTAACCGAAGGGTTATCGTGAATTTTTACCTCTACTTCTATTCCGGAATCTTCAAGGAAATTATAGTGTTTTTCAATAAAACTAGTTCGTAAGGTCTGGTCGGTGTTTCGGCCCTGGTCATAATACCCATATTTCCACAGCATTCCTATTCCTATCATATTCTGCTTCAATTCCATTGCTGAAATCATATGAGATCCCGCAAGATAACCCAGGCCTCCGGAATAGATTTTAAGCGCCTGATGAATGCCAAATTCCATACTAAAATAGGCTGCTCGTTTTTTATATTTTGTGTCTGTTTTATAGGGATGATACCATTTATTGTATTTACTTGACATAAAAGGGTTTTTTTAAGAAGCCACTAATGTAAAATAATAGAAATGAATCAGGAGTGAAAGAATCTTTTTTTTTGGTATTATAGCACAACCTACTCCAGGTCTTCCGGATAACGGCCAATAACTGCCCAGCCACCATCCACAACTAAGGTTTGGCCATTGATATGAGCCGCCCCTTCTGAAAGGAGAAAAAGACAAGTTTCAGCAATGTCATTTGGTTTTCCAACTATACCTCTTGGGATAAGCTTACCCCAGGTCCCGGCATAGTCAGGCTCTTCCTCTTTTGTGCGTTCTGTAAGGGTTGCTCCCGGAGCAATGGCATTAACAGTAATTTGATGAGGCGCAAGGGCAAGTACCAGGCTTTTGGCCATCATTTGTAAGGCAGCTTTGGTCATGGAATAGGCCGTTAAATCCGGATATCCCTTGATACCTGTAATGGAGGACATTAGAATTACACGACCCCCATCACCTTGTTTTTTCATAATTTCTCCGGTTTTTTGAACCAGGAAAAAAGCACCTTTCAAGTTAAGACCTATTACTTTGTCGAATTCCTGGGGTTTAAATTTAAAGAAATCACCAAATAGAGTAATCCCGGCATTTGGAATAACAAAATCTATTCTACCATACTGTTGCAATGTAAAATGAACAAGCTTATCGATTACGTCCACGTCACCCGCATCCCCAACAAAAACAGAACAACTATCAGAAAACTTTTTTTCCAGACTTATCAATGTGTTTTCTACTACCTTTTCATTAACGTCATTTAAAACTACTCTTGCGCCATTTTTAAGTAATAATTCGGCTATAGCATAACCTATACCCATGCCAGCCCCGGTTATGATTGCTACTTTTTCCTTTATTCCTGTGTAGATCATAGATTGCCTTTAAAAGAATTAACTTTAAAACCACCAATTTTTGCTTTATAACTAAAGAGCCCTCCGCTTTGTGGATATAACTTAAGACTATCTTCGGACAAGCCGCTTCGGGCCGTTGTGATATATAAAGTTTTTAAGTCTTTTCCTCCAAAACAGCAAGAAGTGACATGAGGCGCATCAACAACAATTTTCTCCTCAACTTCGCCTGTTTTTGGGTTCCAACGTCTCACACAACCACCACCCCAATGAGCAATCCACAACATTCCTTCCTGGTCAATTGTCATTCCATCTGCGCCACCATAGGATTTAGGGATTTTGAATAAGGTTCTTCGGTTGGAAATTTCACCGCCTGAAACATCAAAATCATATTCCCAAACCTCATAAACAGCGGTATCAATATAATAAAATTTAGCCTTATCAGGAGACCATGACATCCCATTTGATATTGAGGTATTTTTAATTTGTAAGGTCACCTCTAAGTCTTTATCTACCTTAAACAGATTACCATAGCCAGGCTTAAGGTTTTTGTGCATGGTACCTACCCAGAAGTTACCATTGGAATCACATTTACCATCGTTAAACCTTAAATTTTGATCGGAGTTTTCCAGAATAGCCAGGCGTTTGAGTTCACTAGTCTGATAATTAAAGGAAGTCATTCCGGTCTCCGTCGCTAAAAGTAACATACCTGCACTAACCGGAATTACCGCTCCTATCATTTCATCAAAACCCCATTCAGAATTCTTACCGGTATTTAAGTCGTGCCCATGTAGGATACCTGCTTCTATATCAACCCAAAATAGTTGCTCAGATTCATGATCCCAGAAAGGACCTTCTCCAAGAGTTGCCTTTGCATCATAAACAAGATTTGCTTTCTGCACTCTCTAAATAGATTTAAATCATGTTTTGCTTTTGTGTCCCAAGCCCTTCAATGCTTAACTCAACCAAATCTCCTTTAGCAAGGTAAGAAGGCGGATCCAAGCCTATACCAACTCCGGCAGGCGTTCCGGTAGAAATCAAGTCGCCAGCTTCAAGAAGCATAAATTGAGACAGGTAATAAATAATAAAAGCAGGCCTGAAGATCATAAACGAGGTATTGCCATTTTGCCTTAAATCTCCATTTACAGACAGCGTCATCTTTAAATTATCGAGATCCCCTAATTCATCCGGAGTTGCCAAGTAGGGGCCAACCGGACTAAATCCCGGGCATGATTTACCTTTAATCCACTGCCCTCCTTTTTCCAATTGAAATGTTCTTTCAGACAAATCATTTATAACGCAATATCCTGCAATAGCTTCGGCGGCCTCCGCCTCATTTTTAAGGTAGAGTACATTTTTATTCAGAACCACCCCAAGCTCTACTTCATAATCTGTTTTGGTAGAATTTTTTGGAATAGATACGTCATCATACGGGCCACTTAAGGTATTGGTAGCTTTACCAAAAATTATGGGTTCTTCGGGAATGGCCATATTAGATTCTGCAGCGTGTTCAGAATAATTAAGACCTATACACATAATCATTCCAGGCCTGCTAATACATGGCGCATGTCTAACAGAATCAGGAACCTCCTTTAAGTGAGCCGCATTGGATTCCAGATACTTCTCAAGTCTTTGTAATCCACTATTTTGAAAAAAATTCCTGTCCCAATCCCTAAATTCTTCTGAACAGTCTAATCTTTTGCCCAGATATAGAACACCGGGTTTTTCATTTTCATTTTCACCAAAGCGTATTAGTTTCATAGTTGGGTTTTTGGTATGATTGGTTTCGTATCAATAGTATTTAGTTTTTCAAGAGATCAAAACTAAAAAAGTAAACTTAAACTTATATGTCCTTCTTAGCAGGTTTTATGACCTATTGACTATAGCCTGAACCATTTGTTTGAACCAGAAAAAGAGACAATAACAAGGTAAGCGGAAATTTTTAAAAAACAAGATAAAAAACTCCTGAGATTAATATCCTATTGAGTCTGCGAATATCACCAAGCATGAGAAACCTAAGCCGAGAAGAATCTCTATCTTAAAATAGACTGGTATTTTGCATTATCATTCATCAGGCTGGCAGCTGTTAATATGGCCTCATCATTTTTTAAATAATACTGATAAAGGCCTTCTCTGTAGAAATAGCGCTTAATAATTTCGTCCTGAAGATTTATCTGAATTTCCTTTTGGTACGTTTCGAGAGCGTTGAGTTTACGTTTATTAATTTCTGCTAACAGGCTTTTGTAACTATCCTGTATATCTGCGCCATATATGGCCTTGTCATCCCCCGTAATTGCTTCTTTTAGAGCCTTTTCCGTGTCTGTTTCAAAATTAAAATTGCTCTGTGATACGTAGTTTCTAAAATCTTCAAAATCAGAAGGATTAAAGCTAAAGTCGCCAATATTTGTAATGGTATTTTGATAGTAATAATTGGTGGCGAAATCAAAAACAACACTATTGCTTAAAAGAGCCTTGGTTAGCGCATTAGTTTTTAGTGCAGCTATTTCAATATCCGGCATTACCCCTCCGCCATCTTCAACTTTTCTGCCATTTCTTGTCTTAAACTCATTGAATTTTGTGGTTTTTACAGCGTTCCCATTTTCATCTCTGTTCCAATAATCCAAAGATTGAATACAGCGTCCGGAAGGCGTATAATATCTGGAGATAGTAACTTTTAATTGAGTTCCATAGGTAAGCCGGAGCGGTCGTTGAACCAGCCCCTTTCCAAAACTTCTCGCGCCAATAATTACAGCGCGATCCAAATCCTGCAGACTTCCTGAAACAATTTCACTGGCCGATGCACTTCCGCCATTTACCAAGACAACCAATGGAATGTCTTCATCCACAGGCTGATGTTTGGTTTTGTACTCACTGTTGAATTTTTTTACTTTGGACTTGGTAGTTACAATAAGCTCTCCTTTAGGCACAAAGAGATTTGTAACGTTAATTGCTTCAGATAAGAGCCCTCCGGGATTTCCTCTTAGATCTAAAATAATTTGCTCAGCACCTTTTCCCTTCAAATCTCGAAGCGCTGCCTTTGTCTGGGAAGATGCCTTTGCATTAAATTTGGAAAGCACTATGTAACCCGTATTTTCATTTACCATATTGTAAAAGGGGACGGCATCAACTTCGATAGCCTCTCTTTCAATTATAGTCGTATTCGTTTTACCTTGTCTTTGGTAAGTTACTTCAACTTTGGTATTGTTTGCTCCTTTTAATAATTCACTTGCATCATCTTTAAAATCTGAAATGGAGATGTCTCCAATTTTAATGATTTCATCTCCCGCTTTTAACCCTGCTTTATCTGCCGGATAACCTTTATATGGTTCAATAATTACAAGTTTGCTATCATATGAACGCACCAAAGATCCGATACCGGAATATTCTCCCGCATTATTTATTTTATAAGCTTCAACGTCCTGTTCATTCAGGAATTTAGTATATGGATCCAGATCATCCAACATATTCTTTATGGCGGTATCCATAAGCTCTGCAGGATTGGTTTCATCTACATAATTCATGTTTAGTTCCTTAAACAGGGTGGTAAAAATTTCTATCTGTTTTGCAATTTCAAAAAAATCACTTTTAAAACTACTTCCAACGATAAGCATGACAACCGCTAGTGTGGGTATCAGTACTTTTTTACTTAACAGGATTTTCATTAGTTACTTTTATTAAAAATTGTTTTAGAATTACCCGCATTTGCTTTTCCACTTCTTCGTATTCAGGCATTTCCTTTCCAATATATAAAAATAGAAACGCAAAGCTTCCCTCGATGTTGTTAAAAATTTGCTCTTTGTGCAGCCTGTAACTTTCCCTTAACAGTCTTTTAATGCGATTTCTTTTTACTGCACTTTTAAAATTTCTTTTGGGCACTGTAACTCCACATTGGACCTTTGTTTTTGCAGGGACTTTTATGTCCAAATAGATTAACTTTAAGGGATAGCTAGTAATAGATTTTCCTTCTTCAAAAATGTCACGAATAAGGCTCTCGCTTTTTAATTTTTCTTTTTTTGGAAATTTTGAGGACATAACGCCGCTAAATTAAACAATAAAAACCATGCCCTGGCAGTATGATAATTATCATATTTATCCGCGTACTAGGATTTTATCTTGCATTGGATTATATTTCAAGATTATACGCCTAAATACCACTCATTATGGGGGAATTGAATGTAAAAAAGATTACAAAGAACGAAGATAAAGTTGGGTATATTGATCAATTGCTTACTGATATTGAAGCACTTGAATATATGATGGAAAATAAAATGTTTAAAAAGAGGCCTGTGCGCATCGGAGCAGAGCAGGAATTCTGTCTTGTTGATGAAAACTGGGAACCTACTAATAAAGCGGATAAAATCCTTGAAGATATCAATGATCCTCATTTTACTTCTGAGTTAACGCTTTATAACCTGGAGATCAACATGGATCCTCTTGCATTGAATGATCGATGTTTTTCTGAGTTGCACAAACAATTAAAAGAGTTGCTTGAAAAAGCCAAATCAAGCGCAGCAAAACATGGCACCAAAGTTATTCTAACCGGAATATTACCTACAGTAGACACGAAGTTTTTAGAAGCGTCATATATGACGCCTTTAAAGCGCTATCAGGTTTTAAACGAAGCTATTAAAGATATCAGGAAGGACGATATAGAGCTTCACATAAAAGGAGTAGATGAGGTAAACCTTCATCACAATACCATACTGTATGAAGGCTGTAATACAAGCTTCCAATCACATCTTCAAATTGATGCGGATAATTTTGCAGATACATATAACTGGGCACAGGCTATTGCAGGCCCAGTACTTTCTGTATGCACCAATTCGCCTTTGTTGCTTGGTCAGGAATTATGGGAAGAGACACGAATTGCACTATTTACCCAAAGTGTTGACACCAGAGCAAGCACCTTCATTCTCAATGAAAAGGAATCCAGAGTAGGTTTTGGAAATGATTGGGTTTCAGGGTCTGTAGCGGATTTTTATAAAGATGCCGTAATCAGATTTAGAAGTCTGTTAACTACTGACTTTGATACCGATAGCATGACCTTGCTTAAAAGCGGGCAAACGCCAAAATTAAGAGCATTAGCGCTTCATAATGGGACTATTTATAAGTGGAACAGGCTTTGTTATGGCGTAACGGATAATGTACCCCACGTAAGAATTGAAAATAGATATATGCCATCCGGTCCTACCACAGATGATGAAATTGCAAATATGATGCTATGGGTAGGAGTAATGATGGGAAGGCCAAAAGAATTTGAAGAAATTCATAATAAAATGAATTTTAAAGATGTAAAAGGCAACTTCTTCAACGCCGCAAGGTATGGTATGGCAGCACAGTTTCATTGGGATGGAAAACTGATTAGTAGCCAGGAACTACTTCTCGATCACTTTTTACCCATGGCTTTCAGAGGGCTTTACAGCATGGGTATTGAGCCAAGAGACGCAGAACATTATTTATCCATTATTGAAAACAGAATTCGTTCAAATAATGGTTCCAGGTGGATGGTTAAATCTTTCCGAAAACTCAAAGAAAGGTATAAAATACCGGATGCGCTTAAGATTTTGGTAGCTACCATGTACGAGCGACAGGGAAAACGCTATACCGTAGACGCTTGGCAATTACCAAGGGGAGATGAATATGCGATTCCTGAAGATCAGCTTAAAGTGAAAGATCGAATGAACAGAAAAACAATGACCGCACAGGAGAATGACAGTGCAGAATTGGTTTTAAAAATGATGCTTTGGAAAAACATTCACCATGCTCCAATATTAGACCATAATCTTGATCTAAGCGGACTACTGACCTGGACAGATGTAAAAAACTATATGGAGAACCCGGCCAGGCTTAAAGAAAATATTAGCACGTTAATGACCACGAATTTGATTACAGCGGGCCCTGAAACACCATTAAAGGATGCCAAAGAGCTTATGAGCTCTAATAGCATTAATTGTTTACCCGTAGTGGAAGGAAAAAAATTAATTGGAATTATTACAACCAA